>JARFXO010000002.1:300000-547500 GCA_029194665.1 Nitrospira sp.
TCGAGACAGTCGCCAGTACTTCTCCTTCTCCAACTTTAACCCGCACGCGTTTCTTCCCTTGAGGCGTTTCCAATAAACTCCCCGTCATGCCCAAACCGGCTATTTCCACCGTATCGCCGATACCAAGTTGCTCAAGCGGAATCGACTTGCCGGCCGGAGCAAGCTCCTGCCTAGTTTGCGTCTCCAACTCATGCAACCGCTGTTTCGTCTCCTTGGCCTTGATGAGCTTCTGCTCGCGCTTCAAGGAGTCAACGGTGGCCTGCACTTCCGCCCGAGCCCGTTGAAACTGCTCGCCGATTTTCTTCTTGAGCCCTCGTCGAGCTTCCTGTTCCGTTTCCTGCAGTTGCGCCCGAAGGACTTGTGCTTCTCGGGCCGCTTGTTCGGCCTCTTGCCTGGCTCGCTGAGCCTTCTCGGTATCCTCAATCAGTTGGCGTTGCTTCCGCTGCAAATCAGCCATCAACTCATCGAGCCGTTGGCCATCGCGATGAAGTCGCTTCCGCGCCTCGCCCAATATACTTTCGTCCATACCGAGGCGGCCCGCGATCTCCAAGGCGGACGAGCCGCCTGGGATCCCGATGAATAATCGGTAGGTAGGCGCCAACTGCTCCACGTCGAATTCCACGCTGGCATTCGCAAAGCCAGAGGTCGTCTGCGCGAGCTCTTTGAGCGCACCGTAATGCGTGGTCGCCACCACTTTCATGTTCAATTCAGCTAGACGACAGAGCAGTGCCTCTGCCAAAGCCGCCCCTTCTTGCGGATCGGTTGAAGTCACCGGCTCATCGAGAAGCACAAGCGAGCGGGGCGCGGAGCAGTCGTTTGATGTCGGTCGGGCGGCCCTCTCGGAAAGAATCCGGATCATATGGGTCATGTGGGCGGAAAAACTGGACAGATCGCGGCTCAAGTCCTGTGCATCGCCGATATCGGCGTACAGGTCGATAAACAGCGCCATCTCGGAGTCCGGAGTACAGGGAAGATGCAGTCCGCCCCGCACCATGAGCGCAAACAATCCGACGATCTTGAGCGTGACAGTCTTTCCTCCCGTATTCGGCCCGGAGATCACCAGGACACGGATCGTTTCATCCAGGTGAAGGTCGTTCGCGACAACCTGATCTTTCGCGATGAGCAGCAACGGATGCCGCGCCCGCTTGAGCATGATGCGGCCATCTTCATTCAATGCAACTGGGTTGCACTTCAACCGGCGACTCATCTCCGCCCTTGCTTTGATCACATCACATTCGGCCAACGCCCCCACCCCTTGGTCGATGTCTTCCGCTTTGGAGGCCACCAATCCGCTGAGTTCCCGCAAGATGCGATGCACCTCCCGCTCAATCCCCAGATCCGCCACCTTGATGGAATTGTTCAGTTCGACCAACTCCCGCGGCTCCAGAAAGATGGTTGCCCCGCTGGCCGACACATCGTGGACAATCCCGGGGATTCTTCCCCGCATATCCGCCTTCACCGGCACGACATAGCGTCCTTCTCGCTGGACAAAATACGACTCTTGAAGCACCTCTTCATAGCGTTTGGAATGGAGGATCTGCTCCAGACGCTGCCGCATCTCCTGTTTCAGCTCCTGAGCCTGGTGAGTCAGGCGTCGCAGATCCGGCGAAGCCGTGTCTTTCATAGAGCCGTCGGATTGGATCGCGCCCTCGATAGCCCTCAAGATTCCGCGCAAACTTCTAGTGGTGCTGTGCAGCGGAGACAAGACGTGGGCCAGGGCTTGAGTCTCATCTTTATGAGACTCGGCGTATCGCTCCACCTCTGCCATGAGGGCGAACACAACCGCACAGTCTCGCAACTCACCGGCCTCAAGCGTTCCTCCCTTCCGGGATCGAGTCAGCTGCTCACGAATATCGGGAAATGACAGCGTAGGCATCGGATCACTCCCGTCCAGCAAACCGGCCATCTCGGTCGTCTCTTGTTGGCGCAGGCGAGCATCCGCCAGATCGCTCGATAAGGAAAGCGACCGGCACTGAGCAGCTCCGATCGTCGACTGTGCATGTTGTGCGAGAAGGTCCAACAGCCGAGGCCACTCTAAGGCCTGTGCTGCATGTTCAGATAATGTCTCGTTCACGTGAGCCTCCTGGCCCGTCTGACTTCATTTTGGACGCTAACCAAGTGTCTTGACAAGGAGGAGAGCGCGTCGATAGTATCGCAGTTCGTGCTGTACCATCCGGGTGTCTTCAACCAATATATTTGCATGTAGAGGATTACGCTATGTCCATTCGTGTTGGAATCAATGGATTCGGACGTATCGGGCGCAATGTGCTGCGCGCCTCGATGGGCGACAAAGATCTGCAGATCGTCGCCGTCAACGATCTCACGGACGCCAAAACGCTCGCTTATCTCCTCAAGTACGACTCGGTGCACGGCACCCTTCCGGCAAGTGTGGAGGCCAAGGAAGACCACATCCTCGTGGATGGGAAACCTATTAAAGTGCTCGCGATCAAAGACCCAAAGGAATTACCCTGGAAGGCGCTGAACATCGACGTTGTCATCGAATCGACCGGTCGATTTACCGACCGGGAAGCGGCGGGCAAACACCTGTCTGCCGGAGCCAAGCACGTGATTATCTCGGCACCGGCGAAAGATCCCGATGTGACCATCGTACTCGGCGTGAACGACGACAAGTTCGACCCGAAATCGCATCATATTGTGTCCAACGCCTCCTGCACGACCAACTGCCTGGCGCCTGTTGCCAAAGTTTTGTTGGAAACGTTCGGTATCAAGCATGGAATTATGACCACGATCCATTCCTACACCAACGATCAGCAGCTGCTCGACCTTCCACATAAGGACCTTCGACGCGCCCGTGCAGCCGGCATGTCGATGATTCCCACCAGCACCGGCGCAGCCAAAGCGCTGCATCTCGTCATTCCTGAACTCAAGGGCAAGTTGGATGGACTGGCCATTCGGGTGCCGACGCCGAACGTGTCGCTGGTCGATCTCACTGTCGAAACCGAGAAGGATTGTGACGTAGCGTCCGTCAATGCCGCCTTCAAGAAGGCTGCGGATGGATCACTCAAGGGCATTCTCAAGTACTCTGAAGACCCCATCGTTTCGATCGATCAAAAAGGGGATGATCATTCGGCCACCGTCGATGCCCCGCTGACCAACGTCGTGGACAAGCGCCTCGTCAAAGTCACGGCTTGGTACGACAACGAGTGGGGTTATTCATGCCGAGTCCGCGACCTGGTCAAGGTGCTGGCTGGGAAATCCACCACTCACTGATGACCGCGTTGGAGATATGATCGGGCAGGCTTCAAACGAATATAGCTCGCTCACTGAATTCACCGCGTCATAGAACTCTCGGAGGAGCTACCCATGAATTTGCACAAAAAAACGATCGACGATGTGCAACTTCGTGGCAAGCGGGTCATCATCCGCGCCGATTTCAACGTCCCGCTCGATGAATCGCTCCAGATTACCGATGACACCCGCATTCGCTCAACTCTGCCGACGATCAATCGCGTCGTCGACGAAGGAGCGAAGGTCATTCTCTGCTCTCACCTCGGTCGCCCGAAGGGTGCCTTCGACCCCAAATACAGCCTGGCGCCTGTTGCAAAACGATTGGGACGACTGCTCGGAAAGGACGTGATCTTCGCTCCGGACTGTATCGGCCCGGCCGTCGAGAAACTGGTGGCCAAGATGAAGGACGGGGATGTGCTCCTTCTGGAAAATCTGCGTTTTCACGCCGGCGAGGAAAAAAATGATGATGGCTTTGCCAAGGCCCTTGCTTCACTGGGCGATGTCTTCATCAATGATGCCTTCGGGGCGGCCCACCGGGCCCATGCCTCGACCGTCGGTATCACCCACTATATAAAGGACGCGGCGGCCGGCGCGCTGCTCAAGAAGGAGATCGAGTATCTTGAAGGTGCTGTCGCCAATCCCGTTCGGCCGTTTGCCGCTATCCTCGGGGGAGCCAAGGTCTCGGGGAAAATCGGCGTCATCGAAAACCTGGGAAAGAAAGTCGATAAAGTGATCATCGGCGGCGGTATGGCGTTTACGTTCTTGAAAGCGAAAGGCATGGAGATCGGCAATTCACTCTGCGAAATGGACATGTTGGATTTTGCCAGAGGCATCGAAGACCATGCCCTCTCACGCGGAGTCAAATTCTATTTGCCGGTCGATTGCGTCGTCGCGGCCAGCCGAGAGGTGGGCGCTGAAACCAAGATTGTTCCGGTACAGGAAATTCCCAAGGGTTGGTATGCCCTCGATATCGGACCGGCCTCCGTCAAACTGTTCAATGAGGCGGTCCAAAATGCAAAAACCATCCTGTGGAACGGACCGATGGGTGTGTTTGAAATCGACGCCTACGCCAGAGGCACCTTGGCCATGGCCCACGCAATCGCCGACGCCTACGCGCTCACGATCGTCGGCGGCGGTGAGACCTCATTGGCCGTTCATCGGGCCGGTGAATCTGAAAACATATCGTTCATCTCGACCGGGGGCGGCGCGGCCCTTGAATTACTGGAAGGCAAGACACTTCCCGGTCTCGCAGCGCTGCCTGATCGTCCAAACTGATCAAGATTCCTCAACGAAACCCAAGCTCCTGGAAGTACGGTGCGTACAGTCCTGATCGTCGGCAATTGGAAGATGAACAAGACCGCGTCTGAAGCGGTGACCTTCGTTCAGGAGCTGAGCCAACGTCTGCCTGATACCTCCACAGGCGTTGAACTTGTCGTCGCCCCCCCTTTTACTGCGCTGGAATCCGTTCGTATGGCGCTGGGCACCTCATCTCCGATTCAGCTCGGAGCGCAGGACATGTTTTGGGAGGACTATGGTGCCTACACAGGAGAAGTCTCCGCTCCGATGCTGAAAGACCTCGGTTGTCGCTACGTGATTCTGGGCCATTCGGAACGGCGAACACTCTTCGGCGAACAAAACGACAGTATCCAGAAGAAAATCCGAGCAGCGCTCAAACACGGTCTCCGTCCGATCCTCTGCATCGGGGAGTCGCTCACGCAGCGGGAGAACGGTTCGACCGACGACGTGGTCACGCAACAACTGCGCGAGAGCTTATCCGGCTTTAGCAGCGAGGCACTGACCGATGTCACAATCGCCTATGAACCGATATGGGCCATCGGTACGGGCAAGTCGGCAACGACCGAGCAAGTCGTCGCCGCCCACCGGACTATTCGACGAGTCCTTGCCGCGATAGCTTCTCCCGCGATCAGCCAATGCACGAGGATCCTCTATGGGGGGAGCGTCACGCCCGCGAATATTGAATCGCTCCTTGCTTCAGACCAAATCGACGGCGCACTCATCGGCGGCGCTTGTCTCCAAGTCGAGTCCTTTGCTACAATTGCCAGGGTCGCATCAGCCCCACGATCAATAGGAGTTTGAGATCACCCCATGCTGTATACGCTGATTGTTATCGTCCATGTCTTTATCTGCTTTCTGATGATCGGGGCAATTCTTCTCCAATCAGGGAAAGGAGCGGAGATCGGCGCCGCGTTCGGCGGATCCAGTCAGACGGTGTTCGGAAGCCGTGGCCCCGCCAATTTTTTGAGCAAGCTGACGGTCATTGTGGCGGCGGTGTTCATGGCGACGTCGCTCAGTCTGGCGATTTTAGCGAAGCAACGAAACGTCTCTTCGACCATCATCGATATGCAGTCCAAGAGCGCTCCAACAGCTCCAACAGCTCCACCGGCTGCCCCACCCACTCAATCTTCGGGGGATTCGCATCCTTCAGGAGAGACTCCCGCGGCCGGACATTGACCTGTTCTTCGTCAGGTCAGACCACGCCATAGTCACTTTCCATCCGTAAGCAAACGGATCACTTGCATCAGCGTTTTTGCGATGAGCGAATGTTGTGTGTCATATAGGTCAGAGGCCAGGCAGGGAATCCAGAGGCACAGCTCCCATTGAGAGAAGATTTTTATTGAGATCTGACCGGTGGGTATAGAGCGGCTTCCCCCAGTGAAGAACTTGACGACAAAGCGCTTCCGTCTTGCCGGCAGGTTCAGCATGGCTCACAAAAATGGCGGTCGCTAAGGCCGCGACAAGTTGGTTTCTTCGGTTTGCCAGCTCCTTTGCACGATTATCTGCAATGTCGCCGTCGCCTGATTTTTCACGGCTTATTCTTCACATATTCTTCCAACCGGCGTCCGACGCCGACAATTGTGAGCCCTACGACTTCCTTGGCCTGTTCGTCATATCGAACGACAACCCCTTCCCCGATATCAAGACCCACAGCGGCCTTCGGCTTGCCGAAGCTCAGGTAGAGCGTATCGGCGTCGTCATTGTAGTCCCAATCCAGAGGCACATCTTTTCGTTCGAACACCTTCACAGCTTCCATATGATCCTCCTCCAGACGGCTGGACGACTTGTGAAATACGCGGTTACCACAAAACCATCACCATCGCTCAATTCTCGATACATGACAGCACAAGCTTTCTGGGACAGCGGCGTTTTCGGATACGACTTTACCGCAATCAGCGTCTCGCTGTCCCCTTCTTGAACGTAGTCCGGCTGATTCACTGTTTCCAGAATGCGGTCTTGTTGATCTGCCATTTCAGGATGGCGTGCGGCCAACGTATCGAACAACGGCTCCGATGAACAGAGCAAGATGTGACATCATCATTGCACATGTTGATGCCCACGGTGGAGGCGAAACATGCTCGCGCCCATCCCTCGTCGTCATCTCAATACACCTTGCTTAATACGTGCGGGAATTGTTCTTTCAGCCGCCGACAGGTCACGTTCTTCAGAATCCCCACCACTCTTGAGACCGCGTAAGTCGGTGGAATCACCCTGCGCAAATGGAAATGGTTTCGGTCTATCTCGATCTCCTTAAGAAACGACGCGGCGCGCAATTCCCGCACTTCCCGGAGCACCTTCTGTAAATATTCCGCCATCCTGGGCATGAGAATGTTCCACCGGTACTACGCTACCCCAGGCCACATGGTCCTAGATCTTATTGACCACAGGCGCCTGTCGATGAAGTTCATCACCACACCAGGCAAGCTCCAGACGGCTCCCGGCTCCCTCTCCACCTTCCCAGAGGGGACCTCCCCCGTGTAGTTAGAAGAGTGGCGTTCTGATACGATGGTCTTGACTCAAGTCATAGAACAGTATTCCTGATTCGATCCCCGATTGCCGATACGAGTTAATAACATGATTTGGCAATGAGAAGATGTTTCTGTCTCGGCAAGGTAGCGCCATTCCAGGCCATGCCTGATTTCAAGAGCCTTCAAGCCTGCTGCAGTAGGTAGATAGATCATGAATAACACTTGGACGCGGGATCAGCTTTTGGTTGCTTTTAATTTATATTGCAAAATGCCTTTCTCAAAAACCAAAGCCAATAATCCTTCGGTGGTCCGCGTCGCGAGTCTAATTAATCGGTCGCCTGCATCTGTTGCTATGAAACTTGGGAATTTCGGTTCATTTGATCCTGCGTTGCAGAGTAAGGGGATTACAGGATTATCCAGAGCAAGTAGAGCTGATCGTGAAATTTGGGACGAGTTCAACCAAGATTGGGACAAACTTTCCATGGAGAGCGAGTTAGCAGCTGAGCGCCTCGGTGCAGGAATGGAGAGAAAGTCTGAGAGCAAGTTACAAGCTGAAAGTCCAGCCAGTCGAGAATCATCAGAATTGGAAGAAATTCTTGCAGGGCCAAGTGAGCCGGAACGTCTCGTTAAGGTGAGATTGCATCAGAAATTTTTCACGGAATCCGTTCTGGCTTCATATGGAAGTACCCGTTGTGTTTGCTCCAATCCTGTTCCCGAGCTTCTCACTGCAGGACATATTGTTCCATGGTCCGCCAGAGAAGATCTTCGCGCCAATCCACGAAATGGTCTTTGCCTCTGTTGTCTTCATCACAATGCATTTGACTGTGGGTTATGGACCGTCAATGAGTCGTAGAAGTCCTATTGTCTTCCAAGTTAGTAGCGTATTTGCCAAACAAGACGCTGGAATCCAGCTTCGCGTTGTATTCTGGAACAATGATCCGGATGCCCGATAAATTCAGGCCAGAACAACACTTCTTGAAATACCACCGCCAAAATCTTTTCAGAAAATAAAGCACCTTGCGCAAAAGGAGTCTCTATGCCAACCAACGATGAAAGGGCAGAGCGTGGAAGGATGATCCTCGACTTTTATGCGGCCAAATTCGGAGATCCGTATGACGCGACTGCTAACCTGACTGATGTGCTAGCTGACCTTATGCATACAGCGTTTAGAGAACATGATCTTGGACTCAAATTCCACGAGAGATTGAATGCGGCGATGATGCATTTCGAGGAAGAGACGGTGGAGGAAGGTTAGATTTCTCATTCCTAATGCAACCTGCCATCAAGCTAATCTAAATATCAGTTACAAGCGTCAGACATGAGTACGGACTTATGTATTATCAGTGTCTGTGTTGGAGATGTGGCTGAAGTGGAATTGCGGCCCGACACCCTATTCGCGTCGCCATAAAAAATGAATCTATTGACTACAGACTGTTGAATGCTTCTACGGTGAGACGAGCTTGGCGGATCAACTTACGCAGCAATCCAGGGCCCAACTCGTCATGTTGGGGAATAGAAAGGGTGTACTCATAACCGGATTTCACCAGCATCGCATGAGAGCCTCGTTGTCGCACGACGCTCCAACCTGCTCGTTGAAACTTCCGTATAGCGTCGGACCCTGAACACAACCGGAGGCGTTGCGCCATCAGACCACAACCTCAACCGTCCGTTCTGCATCCACCACATGCTTGGCCTCCATCACCTCAAGCCAGCCTTCGATGGCTTCTTTCACGTTGGCGATGGCCTCGTCGTGCGTTTTCCCTTGCGACAGACACCCAGGCAACGCAGGCACCTCGGCGACAAAATAACCTGCCTCATCCTGCTCCACAATCACGTGCAATCTCATGCCTCACTCTCCTTCCTCACCGGAACTCTTGAGCTATTATCGTGAAGACCCTCATCATGGTCAAGCAAACCACTTGATGTCTTGCTCTGCCTGCCGTCAACAACCTTTCCGAAATAGCGGAGCCCTACCCAGATGCGGCACAACCACTGATCTCGGAATCACACGGCACAAGTTATACACATGCCCCATCAGCACCGAGCCGATCGCACGGAGGCCTCATGGCGATCCTAGCCTCGGCCCGATGTCGGGCCAATGCGTCCTTCGCAACGGCATCTCGGGGGATGCGGTAGAAGCGCTCAGGAATGATGTGGGCTAGATACGAGTGAGCCAGGACTCGTGGGCGCGATCTTCTCCGCGCACGATTGAAAAGAAGGTGTCTTGGAGGGTGCGTGTCATCGGCCCGGGCGTGCCGTTTCCGATGCGCCGGTTGTCTATTTCTCGGACCGGGGTCAACTCAGCAGCAGTACCTGTCACGAACACTTCGTCGGCGATGTACATTTCATCGCGCGTGAATCGCTCTTCCACTACGGTGATGTTCCGTTCTCGAGCCAACTCAATGACGGAATTTCTCGTAATCCCTTCGAGCACGGACGTCAAGGGTGTGGTTTTCAAGACCCCCCGCCGCACGATGAACACATTCTCACCCGTTCCCTCGGCAACATAGCCTTCGGGATCGAGAAGAATCGCCTCGTCATATCCATCGGCCTTCGCCTGCTGTTTGGCCATGATGGAGTTCACATAGTACCCGGATATTTTTCCTCTGGTCATGGATACATTCACGTGGTGCCTCGTAAAAGACGAGACGCAGGCACGCATCCCATTGGCCAATGCATCGTCCCCCAAATAGGCGCCCCACTTCCAAGCAGCGATGGCCACCCGAATCGGATTGTCTCCTGGATGGACGCCCATCGCCCCATACCCGATGTAGACCAACGGACGAATGTAACAGGCCTCAAGACGATTGGCACGAACGGTCTCGACGATGGCGTCGGAGATCTGCTTCTTGTCATACGGCATGGTCATCATGCCGATATGAGTCGAATCAAACAGTCGATCGACATGTTCCCGAAGCCGGAAGATGGCGGATCCTGACTTACCCTTGTAGCACCGAAGACCTTCAAACGCCGCAAGGCCATAGTGCAGCGAATGGGTGAGCACATGGACGTTGGCCTCCCCCCACCCCACCAATTTCCCATCCATCCAGATTTTTTCGACCGGTTCCAACATTGAGGGCAATCTCCATCAAAGGGATAGCATCAGTTCCGCCTCCGTGGGCGTGAGGGACTATAGCGTGAGGTCGAACGTGGGTCAAGCAAGCGGCAGCGGCTGACTCGGAACCTACTCGACCGCTGATAGGAAACCTACGTGGAGGCGCAATAGGCACGCAGGCGGGAACTCAGGAACGTTCCGACTCGATCTTCTCCCTCCGGACTCATGGTCACGACCTTGGCACCAAACAACAGGCCGCGCACCCATCGCACAACGACGCGCTGAATTTCGACCGGCTCATCTTTGTCGGGAAGAGTGAGCCGGACAACCAACCCCATCCCAGGGACCACTTGATGGTCTCCCAAGACCCGGAACCCGTTACGACAGATGTTCATCACCGTTCCCTTCCCGAGAAAGTCTCCGCCCAGGTAGTACACTTCACAGCGAACGGGAATCCGATGATAGGTGCGGATCACAAACTTGCTCGCGTGAAACATGTGCTCGTTGCCATCTCCCGGTTGGTATCACGAAATTGGAACGTACCGTCGCGATGATGACGCCAAGCATACTTATCAGGACGGCCATCCTCATAGCCTTCTAAAGAGGGGCTCATGCGTGGTCAATGAGCTCTTAACGCTCCTCGTTCGCTTGACACCTCTCATATCTCCATGTTAAATGAACCGTTCTTCAAGTTCGGAGAAGAGATTATGTACGCGATCGTTGAAACAGGCGGCAAACAATATCGAGCTGAAACCGGCACGACGATTCAGGTCGAGCGGCTGCCAGGAGATGTCGGAGCCCAGGTTGAACTCAGCAAGGTCTGTCTCGTACATGGCGATGCCGATATGCTGATTGGACAGCCCTTCATTAACGGAGCCAAGGTCACAGCTGAAATCGTGCGACAAGGGCGGACCCGATCGATTACCGTGTTTAAGAAGAAGCGGCGCAAGAACTATCGCCGGACTCGTGGCCACCGACAAGGATTCACCCAGTTGTTGATTAGGAATATTACGACGGCCTAAAGACACAGGAAGAGCTTACCCATGGCAACAAACAAAGGCGGCGGATCATCACGTAACGGCCGTGATAGCAATCCCCAATATTTGGGCGTGAAGGCCTATGGTGGTCAGACCGTGACGGCCGGCAGCATTATCGTCCGTCAGCGTGGCACCAAGTTTTTCCCTGGGTTCAATGTGGACCTTGGAAGAGACCACACCCTGTTTGCCAAAATGAGTGGTGTGGTGAAGTTTGAGGGTGGACGCGGCAGACGAAAGGTCAGCGTGTATCCTGTCCCGACCAAATCCTGATTCTCTTTTCTACCTCCTTCTTTCCAATCACACCGGATAAATTCTCGCTCCCCCTTCGGGTCAGGGTCGGGTATACTTTCCCACCGTAGTTCCTGAGCCGCCTGGAGAACGTTGATAGATTATGTTTGTCGATGAAGTACACATCACGGTACAAGCCGGTCGTGGTGGAAACGGCATCTGCAGTTTCCGGAGGGAGATGTTTGTTCCACGCGGAGGCCCGGACGGCGGGGATGGAGGCGATGGTGGCGACATCATCATGATCGCCTCTCATCGATTGACCACTCTGCTCGATCTTCGCTACCAGAACCATTATGAGGCTCAGGACGGGCGAGCCGGCGGGGGATCCAATTGTACGGGCCGTTCCGGAAAAGATCTGACCATCGCCGTTCCGGTCGGCACCATCGTCTATGACGATGAGACGAAAGAAACACTTGCGGATTTCATCGAAGACGGCCAAACGGCCGTCATCGCCCAAGGAGGGCGAGGCGGGAAAGGCAACAGTAACTTTGCCACCTCCGTCAATCGAGTGCCGACGAAATGTACCCCGGGCACTCCGGGTGAAGAACGAACATTGCGGCTTGAACTGAAACTACTCGCCGACGTCGGCCTGGTTGGTTTCCCCAACGCCGGCAAATCGACGCTCATCGCCGCCATATCGGCGGCGCGGCCCAAGATCGCCGACTATCCCTTCACCACTCTAATCCCCAATCTCGGCGTGGTCCGGTGGGGATCCGACCGAAGTTTTGTCGTGGCCGATATTCCCGGCCTGATCGAGGGCGCCCACGAGGGGAAAGGCTTGGGCGTACAGTTTCTCCGCCATATCGAACGCACCGCGTTCTTGCTCCACTTGATCGATGTGTCAGAATGGGCTCCTGACGATCCAGTGGTCGCTCTTGAGACCTTACGGCGGGAACTAGCCGCCTATGACCTGGAGCTGGCCAAACGTCCATCGGCTGTTGTCCCGACCAAGATCGATGTGATCGGCACGAGCGAACGACTTGCCCAGCTGCGGTCCTATTGTCACCTCAACGACTATCCCTGCTTGCCGATTTCCGCCGCCACGAACAACGGACTTAATGACTTGGTCACCTACCTCGGGAAACAGGTAGAGCGTTTGCGCAAGACGCCATGCGAGACAAACTCTTAATACAGGCTAAGCGAATCGTCATCAAGATCGGCAGCAGCCTGATCGCTTCGCGCGCAGAAGGGCTGCGTCCGCAACAAATCGAGCGATTGGCTGATGAAATCGCCGGGCTCCGAACAGAGGGTCGAGAAATCCTGGTGGTCTCGTCCGGTGCCATCGTCTCCGGTATCCAAAAATTGCAGCTGAAGGATTACCCGAAAAGCCTCCCTGTTAAGCAGGCAGCGGCAGCCGTAGGGCAGAGCCGGCTCATGTGGGCCTATGAAAAAGCGTTTGAACGTCTCAATATTCAAGTGGCGCAGATACTGCTCACCCATCAGGATCTCGCTGATCGCCGCCGATTCCTTAACGCTCGCCATACACTCGCGGCCCTCATCGGGTTCGGCATCGTGCCCATCATCAATGAAAATGATACCGTCGCGGTCGATGAAATCAGGGTCGGCGACAACGACACCCTCGCGAGCGAAGTGGCTCACCTGGCCGATGCGGACTTGCTGGTGATTCTCTCCGATGTCGACGGACTATATACGGAAGATCCGAGGAAGAACCCATCGGCGACATTGATTCCCCTGATTACGGAGATTACCCAGGATATCGATCGTCTGGCAGGAGTTTCCAGCACATTCGAAGGGACAGGCGGAATGGCAACCAAGCTTCGAGCAGCCAAGAAAGTCGGCGAGTATGGAATCTCGACTTTAGTTCTTAATGGCGAGCGGGCCGGACTCCTCCCAGCGGTCCTTGGAGGTGGGCCCGGGGGAAGTCTCTTTCTCGCCCGGGAACGTCGGCTGAACAGCCGTAAACATTGGATCGCTTTTACGCTTCGCTCCCGCGGTCAGGTCCATCTCGACCAGGGGGCGGTCGATGCCTTGATCAAACGAGGGAAAAGTTTGTTGGCATCGGGCATCCTTCAGGTGACAGGATCATTTGATGCCGGTGATCCGGTCAGTTGTCTCGATACAGATGGAAAGGAATTCGCCAGAGGCCTGGTGAACGTTTCGTCCGACTTATTAGGTCAGATGAAAGGCCTCAAGACAGCGGCCATTCATGAGCAGTTCGGCCTCCAAGAGTATGAGGAAGTCATCCATCGAGACAACCTTGTCATTCTCTAAGTGTTGAGCTGTGACTGCTGCGGTATGAGTTTTCCGGAATCCAAACACTCGCCACTCGCCACTCGCCACTCACGACTAAGACTGGGCCTGCTCGGCGGAAGCTTCAATCCTATTCATAACTGCCATCTGACCATTGCTCATCACGTACATGAATGTATACAGCTCTCCCAGATTTTATTCATCCCGACCGGTGACCCACCTCATAAACAGGACGGCTCACTGGCGCCGGCGAACGTTCGCATTGACATGGTACGTCTTGCGATCGCCGACAACCCGCTTTTCATGGTATCGGATACCGAGATACAGCGAACAGGAAAGTCTTACTCGATCGATACCGTCCGCTCATTACAAGCCCACTATGGCCCATCCACGGAGCTGTTCTTCGTCATTGGTCTTGACGCATTTCTTGACTTCCCTACATGGAGAGAACCGCACGAGCTCTTAAAAATCTGTCATTTCGTGGTGGTGCCTCGGCGTGAGCGATCGTTCCAGGCGCTGGCCGAAATGCCCTTGTTTCCAAACCTGGATCCACAGGCCCTTGGCCAGCTCGACACCGGCGTTCAGAAGCGCCTCGACATCGTACTCCCGTCCTGCCCAGGGATCACCTGTCTGGCCCTTCCACCCTGTTCGATCTCGGCCTCAGAAATTAGGCGGCGAGTTCGGGATGGACTACCACTGGCAGGTATGTTGCCCCCTTCGGTAGAATCTTATATACTTCGACATAGCCTTTATCAGGAGGAGAGTGATCGCACGCGCATCTAAGGCCACCGCCCTCGCCGTAGCCAGAGCGATGCTCGACAAGAAGGCCCTTGATGTCCAAGTCCTCCATGTCGCCCCGCTTACTTCAATCGCTGATTATTTGGTCATTGGGTCGGCTGAATCCGACCGACAAACACGCGCCATCGCTGATTTCGTCAGTGAAGTACTCTCGCGCGTGGGCCGACGTCCGCTGAGTCTCGAAGGCACAGCCTCGGGCCAGTGGGTCCTGATTGATTTTGGCGAGGTTGTCGCCCATGTATTCAGACACGACACGCGTTCGCATTATGCCCTTGAGCGCCTGTGGAGCGACGCCCGGTCTATCCCGGTTCCAGATCATGCGTCGGCTTCGGCTCCCGCACCGAAGAGACAGGTGATCCAGAAAACGACTTCACGGAAGATGGTCTAGGCCATGTTCAAACTGCTGGTCACCATTTTTCTCATCAGCGCCGGCGTATTCATTTATGGCTATTTCCGCGAGTTGAACCCGGGAACGGTCGTAGTCCATACCGCGCCTGGCGCCGAGTTTGAGCTCAGCCCTGTCACACTTGTGCTGATTTCCATGGCATTGGGAGCGGTGATCGCGACTCTTGTGGTGGGGCTGCAGCAAACGGCGCACTTGATCCTCAACTGGCGTAGTAGCCGCCTCGTCCGTCGCAAGGAGAAGGTCGATACACTCCACCGAGACGGAACCCATGCGTTCATGTCGAAGCGCACCATCGAGGCCATCACTCTCTTGGAGAAGGCACTCGCGATCGATCCCAACAGGGTCGATTCGCTCCTATGGTTGGGGAACATCCACCGATCGGAGCAGAATTATCCCGAGGCAATCCGACTCCATCACCATGCGCAAAGGGTGGACGATCGGAACATCGAAATCTTGTTGGAATTGGGCAAGGATTTGGAAGAAGCCAAGCGTTACGAGGAGGCGCTTCAGACCCTCCAGAAAATTCTCAACATTGAACCAGATAACCTGACCGCGCTCATTCGGAAGCGTAATCTCAATATCCGTATGGAGCGGTGGAGTGAAGCGCTTGAGATTCAACACCGCTTGCTCAAGGCCAATCTTCCCACTCCTGAAAAGCAGGCGGAAGCGGCACTGCTGGTCGGATGCATGTATGAAGTCGGCCGTCACCTGCTCGAACGTGGACATCCCGACAAAGCTCGTCGATACTTCCGAGGTGCCATCAAGAAGGATCGCAGTTTCCTCCCCGCCTATATCGGAATGGGCGAGATCCTGCTCCACGAAGGCAAGACGAAAGATGCCGTCGAAATCCTCAAGAAGGTCTACTCACGGACTCGAAGCGTGATTATTCTCCATCGGCTGGAAGAACTCTTCTTGGATCAGGGCGAGCCGAGTGAAATCATTCGGGTCTACCAGGAAGCCTTACAGCAAAACCCGCAGAATCCTGTCCTCCAGTTCTATCTAGGCAAGCTCTACTATCGGCTGGAAATGGTGGATGAAGCGTTCGACCTGCTGTCAACGATCGAAGGGCCACAAGACCATCTGTTGGACTATCACAAGATCATGGCCAATCTTTATTTACGGAAGCAACATTTCCAAGAGGCGATCGTTGAATTGAAGAAAGCCCTCGGCTACAAGAAGCGCGTCGTCGTCCCCTATATCTGCACACAGTGTCAGCAGGAATCGGTCGAGTGGACAGGCCGTTGCCGCCGCTGCGCCAAGTGGAACACGCTCACCGCCCTCCCCTGGCTTGAAGCCGGGCACACCGCTACCGGCTCAGCCGCAGAGCCTAGCTCCGTGCGTGCGGTTCCCTATCAAGGCATTGCTTCTCCCTTTGAAACCGTGTAGGTTTCTCCCTCGTAAAATTATGAATCTGTTGATCTGCGGATCTGTCGAATATCATCCGGCCAATCGACTGATCACCAGGTCATCAGACGATTCTATCGTTCCCTTTTTGAGGCTCACATGAACCACGCAACCCTGGCCACAAAGGCGCTGCACGACGAACTCCTTACCAAAGAAGAGTGCCGCTCCGTCTTGACGACACCGGATGACGAATTGCTCGCGTTATTGCATGCAGCCTTTCAAGTCCGATCCAAGTACTTCGGCCAGACCGTCCGCCTCCAGATGTTACAGAATGCCAAGAGCGGAGCCTGCCAAGAAGACTGCCATTACTGTTCACAGTCTTCCATCTCGACCGCGCCGATCGAGCGCTATAGCTTGCTTCCACAAAAGCAGATGATCGAAGGCGCGCGACAGGCTGCTGCCGCCAAGGCCCAACGTTACTGCATCGTCATCAGCGGGCGCAGCCCGTTGGATCGGGAAATCGGTGCAATCGCCGGGGCGGTGCGTTCGATCAAGCAGGAGATTCCTATCCAGATTTGTTGTTCGCTCGGCCTCATGAGTGAATCCCAAGCCAAGCGTCTGAAAGCCGCCGGCGTCGACCGGGTGAATCACAATTTGAACACAAGCGAAGCCTTTCATTCTTCGATCTGCACCACCCACACCTTCCAAGACCGACTGGCGACCATTAGAAATGCCCGCGCGGCTGGACTGGAAATCTGTTCAGGTGGGATTGTGGGGATGGGTGAGAAAGATGAGGATGTCATTGAGCTGGCGATGGCCCTGCGTGATGTGAAGCCGGACTCAATTCCCTTGAACACACTTCATCCAGTCGTCGGCACGCCGTTGGAGAAGTGCGATCATCTGACTCCTCAGCGCTGCTTAAAAGTCCTCTGCCTCTTCCGGTTCCTCCATCCCCGTACCGAAATCCGCATCGCTGGCGGGCGGGAACATAATCTCCGTAGCCTCCAACCGTTGGCACTTTATCCGGCCGACTCAGTCTTCGTGAACGGCTACCTGACGACACCAGGCGCTCCCGCTCCCGAGGTCTGGAGCATGATCAAGGATCTCGGCTTCACGATTGAAGTGGATTATCAGCAGCCTGTGACTGGCTGATTGACTTCCTTGTTGCCGTATAAGTAGCCTGTTGCCGTCCGATGTCCGTGGCGGGTAACGCTCCTATCGTCCCTCGATAAACGCCCGAAGCCGGAGTATTATTTGAGCCGCATTGTTTTCCGCATCCATGCCGTCAAGCATATGTTCCAACGACGGATTTCTGAGGAAGACGTGAAGCAGGTCTTGGCTACCGGAGAAATTATCGAAAGCTATCCCAACGATATTCCGTATCCCAGCAAGTTATTGTTGGGTTGGCGGGGAAATCGCCCGTTGCATATCGTAGCTGCAGATAATACAGATAATGATGAAACTGTCGTGATCACAGTGTATCAACCTCATCCTCACGAGTGGGAAGCTGGATTTGCACGGAGGAAGCCTCGATGAGATGCGTCATCTGCAAGAACGGACACACGAAACCTGGAAAGGCAACGGTCACGCTGGAGCGCCAAGAAACGACACTGGTGGTGAAGAACGTCCCTGCTGAGGTGTGCACGAACTGCGGAGAAGAATACGTGGATAGTAAAGCGGCGTCGCAGTTATTGAAAACCGCAGAGGAGGTTGCCCAAAGAGGTGTTCAGGTAGATGTTCGATCGTACGAAGCAGCATGACTCGGTGCATGGATGAACGTAATCAAACCGGAAATCGGAAGACTCTTTTGTGCCAAACAGAAGCGCCGGAGTCGTCTTGTGGATATGCCATTCCCTGACAAGGTACGAACGATCGTACAATTGCAGCGAATGGCTGCGCCTGTCCTGCGCGCTCGCGGCAAGCATGTCACCGTCTGGTCACTCGAAGACAGCTCAAACAAGTGACCGCCCAATCATGCACATGCCCGTTTTAGCTCGACAACGGTCGGCACACAGGCGAAAGTCGCATAGCTAGATTCAATTTTAACTTTGATTACAGTGAATGACCGACCGATTCGACAGCCTCGTTGCATTATTATCGCCGGACCAAACGGCTCGGGGAAGACCACGTTCGCCAGAGAATTCCTTCCGCGCGAGGCCGACATGGTTCACTTTGTGAACGCAGACTTGATCGCGGGTGGCCTCTCTCCCCTCCACCCCGAGTTGGCAGCACGACAGGCGGGACGGCTTGTTTTGACTGAGCTTTCTCGTTTAACTAGGGCACAGAAAAGCTTTGCCTTTGAGAGCACCTTGAGCGGCCGCACGTACCTTCGGCTTCTACACCGATGGAAGGCCGACGGGTACCGGGTCGAAATCGTCTTCTTATCGCTGTCATCGGTACATCTTGCGCTTCAGCGCATTGCGGCACGAGTGCGTCAGGGAGGACACAATGTGGCGCACGGCGATGTGCGCAGACGCTTTCAGCGCGGTTGGGAGAATTTTCAAAGACTATATAGCCCACTGGCTGACAAGTGGTCGGTTTACGATAATTCTGGTAATGCTCCCCAGTTAATCGAGGAATCCTCATGAAGACATTACACAAGAAGAAGCGTGCCAGTGCCTTTTCACAAGATGTCGGACGTGCACTTCGTCGGGCTGCCAAGGCGGCTCGGAAAACCGCCAAGATGTATGGCACGCCGATCTATGTGTGGGAAAACGGCAAGGTAGTGGCAAAGAAGCCCTGAGCCTTCCGACCATTATCTAAGGAAGGTCTGATTAATTCACGTTTACACGAAGAACTCCGTTTCTGAGTGGACCAACACGGGTCATCAGTTGGGTATCTGCTGGTCTGGGAGTGTCGTTCTTGCGAGATGGCCCCGCTATCAAGCCGCGCCCATGCCCCTCCGCACACACACGGTCACAAATCTCCCGCTAGCAGCTGCCGTCGCACCACGTACAGATTTGCCAACCCGCAGCTGATATACAGCCAGTGGGTATTCTTCGCCAGCCCACGGTACCGGACTTTGGCCCAGCCGAAGATCCGTTTGATGACCAAGAACGCATGTTCGACTTTGGCCCGCACCTTCGACTTCGTCCGGTTCCGGGCCCGCTCCTCCTCACTTAGCGGCCGATGCCGATGGGCTTTCGTCTGGACGAAACTCTTGGCGTTGGGCGCGTGCTGCCGGATCACCTCGCGTTGCCCACTATAGGCCGAGTCACCCCACACCCGTGTCTCCTGGCCATGCAGCAACTGCGGCAATACCTGACTGTCATGCACATTGGCGGCGGTCGCGGCTACGGAGTGAATCAGTTTCGTCTGGCTGTCGATGCCAATATGTGCCTTCATGCCAACGTACCACTGGTTGCCCTTCTTGGTCTGATGCATCTCGGGATCCCGCTCCTTTTGACGATTCTTGGTTGAACTGGGGGCACTGATGATGGTCGCATCCACAATAGTTCCTTGGTTCACCTGCAGCCCCTGCGTCGCCAGATGCGCCCCAATCCGTGCAAAGAGCTGCTCGCCCAGTTGGTGCGCTTCCAAGAGATGTCGAAATTTGCAGATCGTCGTCTCATCGGGCACGGGCTCGCGGCCCAGGTCAATGCCCACGAACTGCCGCATGGCGCGCGAGTCATACAGCGCTTCCTCGACGGCCGGATCTGAGAGATTGAACCACTGTTGCAGGCAGTGGAGACGCAGCATCCGCTCGACACCCACCGGCGGGCGCCCGGGGCCCTCGGCCTTGGGATAGACCGGCTCAATCACGGCCACCAGGTTTGCCCACGGTACGACACGATTCATTTCGTCGAGGAACCGCTCGCGGCGGGTGGACTTGCGATACTGTTCAAAGCTCGTTTCCGCAAAGGTCTGCTGCATGGGGTACGCCTCCCGTTCAGTGCTGCGCTACCCGTAGCACATTCCGCGAGAGGAATAAATCAGACCTTCCCTAATAGTCTCCCTTACAGACGTGGAAATTCTTGTCACCAGATTCTTTCAATACCTTTTCGCCAAACCTTCTTTTCCCTTGCACATGAGTAGACCATGTAGATCTTCAAGTAGTAGAATACTTCCGCACTTCATTTTGACTAGCCAGTAAATAAATATGGGTAAAGTGAAACCCTCCCCATGTCCCCTGTGTGATGCCGAACCGATTTCAGCTACTCGTCAGACTGACAAAGATGCCTATGAGGTGGAATGTCGACGATGTGGGAAGTTTTCCATATCAGGCACTCTTTACACATCTCGCGATATTCCTACTACTGTGAGACCTTGGCTATCTGCCTATACTCGTCAAGGTCATGAACACAGCAAGCTCACTGAAATGCTAGTCTCATCGAACATCCATGCATTGGGCCAAGCCATGCACAACACCAGTCCCAAAGATAGGGCTACTGGGTTACTACAAATGCTCATTAGGCGGACGAGTCATGTGGGCGCCCCTGTAGCGTTCTCTTCAGAATGGGACTATCCGTTAGCAACTGCGCAGAATTCTGAAGAAGCCATGTTTCATGTTAGGGAACTGAAGACAAAGGGGTTGATCAAGTTCCATGACATGACACACCTGCTCGTGACACATGACGGGTGGGATTACGCCAATCAGAACCCATTAGCAATGCCATCGCTTCTGGGAGCTGAAGTTGATATGCCAAACAAAGAGAAACAATGGGATGTTTTTATCTGCCACGCGAGCGAGGACAAGAACACAGTTGTCAATCCGCTCGCAAAAGAATTGGAAAAGCACGGACTACAAGTTTGGCTTGACAGCTCGGTATTAACAATTGGGGATAGCCTTCGCCGAAAGATTGATGACGGCTTAGGAGGTTCGCGTTTCGGAGTGGTCGTGCTTAGTCAAGCCTTCCTTACCAAGAGCTGGCCCCAGCGAGAACTCGACGGGCTAGTGCAAAGAGAGCTCAGCGAGGGGAAAGTTATTCTGCCTGTTTGGCACAAAATAACCCATGCTGAGATACTGAAGTATTCCGCCCCACTAGCGGACAAAATGGCCATTTCTACTGAGCATAGTATCCCAAAGTTGGCAGAACAGATCATCCAAGCGGTTCAGTCATCAACTGATACCGGAAAGAAGGCTACGATCTCAACTCCGGCTGAATCAACCAGCGCGGAAAGCACCTCGCATCCTGACCCCAATCGAATCTCCATTCACCCATCTAAACAAGATGGTTTGCCTGTGATGAAACATGAAACCTCAACGCAGTTTTTCAGCGAGCGCTTTGCCAGAGCATTCCCCGGTGTTCGTGGAACTCAGTGGTTTCGCAACTCTACTGAAGCAATCGAACGCCTTGCAATTTTCTTTACTAAGCCCTTCGTGTTCAGTGGCGCCCACCCTATTTGGTGGTGGCGTTCAGGTGATATGCACATCCACGACTTCTCCATCTTGTCGAATGATACAATCCTGCTTGACCATCAAGAACTCACAGTCGACGAGCTAGCTGCGGTGAATGCAGGCTCTTATTATCAAGAGTTTTTGTACATCAAGACCCAACCATCGCAGCCATCAGGGCTATATGACATCTCTTCCATCTCGGATCAGGTTGCACTTTGGGGTTACGCTAGAGAGGAGTTCGCACGGTTTCGAGGAAGACCAATCACAAGAGCCCAGTATGACGACGGAGCTGCCGTCATTGATGGCCGCGTCGTTGAGTTAGACGGCGAAGCACAACTTCGAGAAATATTTCTTACCCCGTACAATCTCATAATTGCTCCTCACGAGAGCCCAATCAACAACAATGAATTTGATGAAACACGAGTTGAATTGCTCAATCGGATTCTTCGCGCCGAGGCCACTGTTGAAGAACTAGCCAGTGCTGTTCTCAAACTCCCCAGGAGGGAATACTACAATAGATGATAGATCCGAGAGTGAAAATCTCTCATCAAGCCGTCGAATGAACATTTTGAAATTCCTACCTACCAGGTCTTCACGGTCGGCCTGAATCGCTGACCCGGAACTGGACTTCATCGACAAAGGAGTAGGCTGAGGTCTGTTCCCCGGCGAAGAGGCCGCAGCGGTAGAAACCTGATGCCCAGCCGGATTTCTGAGGGTGCGGAGAAAATAGCCGGATCGATCATCCATGGTAGTCATGAAGTGATCCTGGACCAAGCCTGAACCCCACAATGGACCAAAAGTCGGACATTATACTTTTTTTGATCATCCCGTCCGCGCCAAAAGCTGACTGGTCAAGCCGGCTTTGGAGTCCCTGAACCATCCCATGAAGCGATGTCTTTGCCTGGTTGCATTCTTCAGGGTAGGCGCCTAGGTTATAGCTGATTCTCTCCATTCCATTTTTACGAATTTGCTGCGGAAGGAGGGCCCGATGGCCGATCTGATTCGCACTGCCCACTATTTCAAGGTGACCATTCCAGATAAGTCAGGAACCTTGGCTCACATGCTGAGGCCACTCCACGACGCCGGAGTCAACCTGCTGGCGGTGCATGCGTTTCCTCGGAATCGTCGCACACAAGTGGATGTGGTGCCGGAAGATCCCACTTCGCTCAAAAATATTGTGAAGCCGCTGAAGTGGAAAATGCGGGGCCCGAAAGTATGTTTCTTGGTGTATGGTGATGATCGTCCAGGAGCGCTGGTGGCTCTGACTGACCAACTTGCTTCAGCTAAAATCAACCTGACTGCTGTGACTGCTACGACGGCCGGTCAGGGACGCTTCGGCGCCATTCTGTGGGTCAAGACGCGGGATATCAAAAAAGCCGCCAAAGTCCTAGGCACGGGATAGGCTGGCGGATTGCAAGACGCGCTTTGGCTCGCCCGCACGCGACCTCCAGGCATTTGCATAGAAGCGATGTAGCCGGCGCAAGCCTTGCGACCGCTGCGGCAATCACCCCATGACAGTTCTACTCAGCAAATTCATATGGGAACTCAACTCATTCACAGTAGTTGATTTCTTGCCCTCGAAATAGCTTGCTCTACACAGGCTACGAGATCGCCTTCTCGAACCAGTCTCGCAGGATCAACTGTTTCGTCAGAAACAGGGTCATTCCAATTTGGACCATTGTTCTGGTGCCAAGGGCCATCAGGTGTCCAAGCTTATGTAAGAGGAGCTGCATCATCGAAGACCTCGTACACCATCGGGAGGAGCAACTCCCAGGCCAGGAATTGCTGAGCAAAAAGATTGGTATTGATCGGAATTGACGGGCTAAGACTGCTGGAATTGCTTGGGGAATTGAAGTTGAAGGATAGGAGCCTGCTTGGTCGGCCTAGAACGTTGTCAGCCGACAACCGAATGAACTGTATCTGTTTCTTCAACCACTGTATCGGAACGAATACGAGAGAGGCAGTTGAGGGCTCGGAACTGCGAGCCCTCCAACCTTGGATTCTGCTGGACAGCCTGGACCGTCTGCCCTTAACCGATCCCACAGCGACGCGGGTGATGATTCCGCTCAGAATTGCCTGTCCCATAACTCCCCCGCCCATATGCTGCGGTGAATGAGGCATTGCGGGAAGAAAACCTGGTCGGCATTCCGGCACGATGCTCTCCGGCTCATCCCTGCCCCCGTTCCAATGACATGTGAGCAAACACCGCACCACAGGGCGGCACGGTCTCCTGTCGCGAGAGATAGGTTTTCCTGACCAGCACAAGGGTCAGGGGTTCCCTGCGATTCCACGGTGCCAGCGACAGGGTTCGTGCCAGAAAACAGTACCCGACCAAGACACGAGCGCTTGTTCCGACGAGTTGCATCCAATGGAGCCACGCCAATGGCCCCCACAGCCCGGCCGCTAACAACAGCAAGTAGGCTATCCGCACTTGTACGGGAAAGGCAGTGAGTTCATGCGTAAGGCTCCTCACATGAATGATCTGAATGACACAGAGCGCCATCGCCAGGTAGATCCCCAGCTGCCAGCCGGCAAGCCCTGCTGCCAACAGCGCCGCAGTCAGAAGCCAATACCACCAGCCGAGATCGTATGTTTTCGCCATCGCTTGCTCCTTTCTGTTGTTCAAACCGATGCAGATGGATGGAGCAGCATTGATGCCAAGGGCAGCAACTTCGAGAAACTGAAGGAATATCATCCAGATTGGAGTGGGAAAGGAGAAACGAGCCGTTCACGAAACCTCGCGACTCATGAAATCTCACAAGAGGATTTGTGAAATTTGGCAAATCCACGCGAAGACAGTTGTGACAAAGTGGGATAGCAGAACTAACAAGCAATCGGATCGAGCGACGACGCACTCTTTTCCTCTGGAGAAACACGACCACAGCTCTCCATGTACTACAGGTGAAAACTCAGTCGCTTGCAGAAGGCCATATCCACTCGCTCAGACCGATACTCCCTCTGCTTGCACGTGATGGATCACCGCTGCTCCGTTTCCCATCGCAATGTCCGCGGAAGGGCGGCCCGATTGGGGCGCTTGTCCAACAATGCGGTAGTAGAGCAAGGGGATCACGAACAACGTGAGCAACGTCGAAGCCCCTACGCCAAAAAGGAGGGATACAGCCAGCCCCTGAAAGATCGGATCGAATATGATCACGAAGGCGCCCACCATGAGCGCGGCGGCCGTCAAGAGGATCGGTCTGGTACGGATCGCGCCGGCCTTAATGACCGCCTCCAGCAATGGAACACCCGTACGCTCTTGAAGCTGGATGAAATCCACGAGCAATATCGAGTTCCGAACGATGATGCCGCCGAGCGCGATGAAGCCGATTATCGACGGGGCCGTGAAATATGATCCTGTCAGCCAATGCCCCGGTAGAATGCCGATCAGCGTGAGTGGAATCGGAGCCATGATGATCAGCGGAGTGAGAAAGGATTGGAACTGCCCGACGATCAGGAGGTAAATCAGCAACATCGCCACGGCAAAGGCGATGCCCATGTCGCGGAATGTCTCATAGGTGATCTGCCATTCCCCGTCCCATTTCATCGCGAACTTATCTTCCGACCAGGGTTGGGAGACGTAGTGTTGTTCGATCCGATATCCTTCGATCGGCCGATAGTCTTTCAGTTTCTTCCCAACTCCGAGCACGCCGTACACGGGACTCTCCGCCTTCTCCGCGCCAGGTCCTCCCACGTCGGCCGTCACATACACCACGGGTTTTTGGTTCTTATGGTAAATGGCTTTGTCCTGCACCGTCCGTTCGACCGTGAGCAGTTCGGAGAGCTGGACGATCCCGCCGTTCTTCGTCCTCAATCCGAGTTCCCCGAGATGTTCGAGCCCCGTTCGCTCCGCCAGGGGAAGGCGCAGCATGATTTGCACCGGGCTCTTCTCCCGGGGAGTATGGACGAGCCCGACTTTCGTTCCCTCCAATGCCATGTGCAACGTGGATACAATCTCCTCGGAAGAAATTCCGACGAGCGCCGCTTTCGCCTGATCGACCGTGAAGACGTACTTCACCTGATCCGCCTCGACAGAGTCGTCTACATCGACAACCCCCTGCGTAGACTCGAACAATGCTCGAACCTCGTTCGCAACGGCAAGTTGCCGCCCATACTCGGGACCGTAAATTTCCGCCACCAACACCGATTGCACGGGCGGACCCGGCGGCACTTCAACGACCTTGATATTCGCGCCATACTGACGCGCGATCTCTTGAATAGAGGGACGAATCCGCTGTGCGGTGTCATGGCTCTGAGTCCGCCGTTCAGCCTTTGGTACCAAGTTGACCTGAATATCCGCCTCGTGCGGCAACGACCGCAGAAAGTAGTGGCGCATCAGGCCGTTGAAGTTGAAGGGGGAGGCCGTGCCGACATAGGCCTGGTAGTCCCGCACCTCTGGAAGGGTGCGGACATATCGCGTCAGAGCCTTAGCGGCCTGGGCGGTTTCCTCCAACGTCGTCCCTTCCGGCATATCGATCACCAACTGGATCTCGCTTTTGTTGTCGAACGGCAGCATTTTCATGACGACGTGACGCGTGTAAAACAAGAGGCATGATCCGACCAGCAGGAGGGTGATCACGCTCAAGAAGGAATAAGCTAAGTACCGCCGGAGCAACAACCGTGAGAGCGCCCAGCGATAGAAGTGCGCCGTTAAGCCCGTTTCATTTTCCTTGTGATCAACGCCTTTGACGGCAACCCCTGGACGGTAACAGGTTCGGCAGAACCACGGAATCACCACGAAGGCGACGAGCAGGGAAAAGAACATGGCGATGGAGGCATTGATGGGAATCGGCCTCATGTAGGGGCCTATCAAACCGGATATGAACGCGATCGGAAGGAGCGAAGCGATGACGGTGAAGGTCGCCAGAATCGTCGGATTTCCAACTTCATCGACGGCATAGATAGCCGCTTCATCATGGGGACGAAGGCGCAGCCGCAGGTGTCGATACGTGTTCTCGACGACGACGATGGCGTCGTCCACTAGAATGCCGGTGGAGAAGATCAGGGCGAAGAGCGTTGCTCGGTTAATCGTGTAGCCGATGAGCATGGACGTAAACAGCGTCAAGGCCAGGGTGAGCGGAATCGTGACGGACACGACGAGGGCAGGGCGCGGTCCGAGCGCAACGCCGAGGAAGAGGACCACGGCGACGACGGCGATGAGCAGGTGCCACAACAGATCGTTGGCCTTCTCTTGCGCGGTCTCCCCGTAATCGCGCGTGATGGTAACGCGGACATCCGACGGAACTGTCACTCCTTTCATGTCTTCGACCTTGCGGATGACCTGCTCAGCGACGGTCACCGTGTTGACGCCACCCTGTTTGGCAATGGCCACGGTCACAGCCGGGGACTCGTGAGACGTCCGTCGAGAGGGATCAGACGAGGCATCACCGGCACCGAGACCGAACCAGACATAGTTCGTCGCTTCGGCCGGCCCGTCGATGATCTCCGCCACTTGCCGCAGATAGACCGGTCGTTGATCGCTCACTCCGACGACCAGGCTTTCCAGGTCTTCGCGCGACCGAATGAACCGACCGGTCTCCACAAGGAAGTTCTGATTGCGGCTGTCGAAGCGGCCCGTCGGCAAGGCTCGATTCTCCCCGCGAATGACCGCCGCGATTTGCAAGGGGGTCAGCCCATAGGCCTTCACCCTTGCGGGGTCTATCTGCACCCGCAGCTCTCGCGCCCGACCGCCGACGATGAAGCCCCCGGATGTGCCGGCAACCTTCTTGGCTTCCTCCAACACCTGCTCGGCCAATTGATGCAGTTCGAATTCGCCATACTGTTCGCTCGACAGGGTGATCGTCACAATCGGGATATCGTTCACGTCCTTCGGCTTGACCACAAAGGGTTCGGCCCCCGGTGGCAACAGATCCTGATTCGACATCAGCTTATCGTAGAGATCGACCAGACTCTGCTCCATCTGCTGGCCGACGTAGAAGCGGACGATGATCAGCGCGCCCCCTGGCCGCGAGATCGAATACACGTACTCCACGCCCTTGATTTCGGAGATCTTGCGCTCGAAGGGCTTGGTCAGCTGCTCTTCGACAATTTTGGCGGAGGCGCCGGGAAAGGGCAGCCAGACGTCGGCCATGGGGACGACGATCTGAGGCTCTTCTTCACGCGGCGTGACGACGACCGCAAACAGGCCCAGCAACAATGCCCCCGCCATAATGAGCGGCGTCAGCTTGCTCCCGATGAAGAGGGCGGCGATGCGGCCCGAAAGGCCGGGACGATAGTTCGTCATTCGTTCACCCTTATTGAGTTGAAGGTTTCACGTAAGAGAGCCCGCTATCAGAAACCTGAGCGACAGAACTCCCACCTTTTGACCAAGGTGACTGACAAGACACGGTACAGGGTGTCGGAACGGCTGGTGAGGCTGTCGTATCGACGATCTTGACTGCCATGCCATCGATACCGCGGGTCGCATCGAGCAGCACGGACTCGCCGACATGCACACCGGACAGGATTTCGACCTGTTGGTCGAGCCGCCGACCGACTTTGACCCAGCGAAGGCGGCCGATCTGATCCGAGCCAACGGCAAAGACGCTCGTGAGTTCACCGCGTTCGACGACGGCGGTCCCTGGCACGAGAATCGTCTTGCTCGTTCCTTTATCCAATTGGAATCGTCCGAACATGCCGGTTTTCAGCCCCGGTTCAGCAGGCAAGTCCACTTTCACGGTGAACGTGTGGGTTTGCGAATCGCCGGCCGGCAGAATTTGACCGACGACGCCGTCCAGCGCTCGTTCATCCAGGGCGTCAATCACCACAGAAATCTTGTCTCCGAGAGATACCGACCTCAAGTCTCCCTCCGCCACCGTCGCCTTAAGCCGTAGTTGCCGGGGATTTTCCATCTTCAACAAGAGCTGCCCCGGCGAAGCCAATTCACCTGCTTCCACCATCTTCTCGGTGACAATGCCGTCGAACGGCGCCTTGACAATCGTATAACTCAGCTGGGCAAGCGCTGTCGTACGGTTGGCTTCCGCCACCTTGTAGGCACGAGTCGCGTTCTCCGTCTCTTGTTTTGAAACTGCATCTTGGGTGTACAACTGGTTCATCCGGTCGAGCTGTGCCTTGGTGTTCTCCACCTCCGCCGAGGCGCGCGCCAAGTCGGCCCGTACGTCGCGGTTATCCAGCTGAATAAGCGTCTGTCCCCTGGCGACCGGCATGCCCTCTCGAACAAACACGGTGTCGATGGTTCCTTGGATACGGCTGGATAGCGCAGCCTGGAAGGTCGCCACCACCTGACCGGTCACTTCAATTCGAATCGGCACCGGAGTGTGTTTGACCTCGACGACCTCAGCCTGAATCGCCTCCTGTGAAGCGGCTGAAACCACTGCCGTAACTGGTTCCCCCTTGGATCCGCAACCGACCAGTAGAAACGTCGTGAGGATTAAGCATCGTGTGGCGATCATGTCAGCTCCTGCTTCAACTCAAAGAAACCCGAGCCTGATGTTCAGCTTCTTACGGTACGTGATTGACTCGATGCTGAATCCCTAGAGCAGCATCGATGCCAGAGCGATAAATCGATAATGTTAAGGAATTGCAACATGTTGGATGGTGAAGGGGCCACAGTGGAGTCTGTGAGGTTTCACGATCCGTGAAATCTCACGAGAGGATTTGTGAATTTTCGCAAGTCCCCGTGAAGACAACTACGCCAGCATGAGGTGAAAGAGCAGTGATGATTCGAGAGAGAATGTGGCTCAGCTGGGTTTCTGAATCTTTAAGGCTTTCATACGCGATGAGAGTGTCGAGGCATTGAGTCCAAGTAATGATGCCGCACCCTTTTCACCGGACACTTTCCATTTCGCAGTCTGAAGGGCTCTTAGAATGTTGGTTCGTTCCAGTTCCTCGAGTTCCTTTGCTGAAAGAATAGCGTCGGGAGGAGAAGCGGCACTACTTGCTGGAACTCCATGAACTGATAGCGTCTCCGGCAAGGCTCGATCAAGGTTCAGCTTGCCGGCCTCTGCCGTAATGACGGCTCGTTCGATCACGTTCCGGAGTTCCCGCACGTTCCCCGGCCAATTATATGTCAAAAGCCGGCGAGCGTCGTCGGCTGTCAACGGCGCAAGCGTCCGTCCCATCTTCGCGGCAAACCGTTTGGCAAAGACGGAGGCAAGCTTCACCACATCGTCGCCCCGCTCACGCAAGGGCGGCAGCCTGATCGGAAACACGTTCAGCCGGTAGTAGAGATCCTCCCGGAATATGCCCTGTTTTACTGCTGCTGCAAGATCCCGATTGGTAGCGGCAAGCACTCGAACGTCGACCTTCCTCGTTTTCGAACTACCGACCGGATCGAACTCACCCTCTTGCAGCACGCGGAGCAATTTCGCCTGCAACTCGAGCGGCAATTCACCGATTTCGTCCAGGAAAATGGTGCCCTTGTTGGCCAGAGCAAACCGACCTTCGCGCTTCTTGGTCGCGCCGGTGAAGGCGCCTGATTCATGGCCAAACAGCTCGCTCTCGATCAAAGTGGCTGGAATGTTCGCGCAGTTGACGGTAATCAACGGCCTCTCATCTCTCATGCTCGCAGCGTGGATGGCGCGCGCGACCAGTTCCTTGCCGGTGCCTGTTTCGCCCATAATCAAGACGGTGGTGTCGGTTCCAGCGACTTGCGTAACATCTCGGAGCACCTGCTTAAGAGCATGGCTCTCACCGATCATCGTTCCGTCTTGATGCAGTGCTCGGACTTCTTCCCGTAGGAGTTCAGTTTCGACGGTGAGAGATTGAATTTTCTGCTCCGCTTCTACACGGTCGTGGATGTTTCGGAGGATCAGCGTCGTGTACTTTCGGTGGTGCACCTCAAACCGGCTGATTGTGGCTTCGGCCGGAAAGGAACCCCCATTGGGACAACGAGCCGTGAGTCCCCCTGCAATCCAGCGAGAACGGTCACCTTCCGGCCGCGCGTCCAGCTCATCGATCAATGTCGTGAGACGCCGGCTATCCGTTTCGACGACAAACTGGCGGAAATCCCGTCCGACCATACTGTCATCACGGCAGCAAAAGACTTTTTCTGCAGCAGGGTTGACGTGGGAGATGTGGAACCGATCGTCTAATTCAATGATCGCGTCCATCGCGGTGCCCAAGAGCCGCCCGACTTTTTCCTCCCGCTCACGCACTTCCGCTTCGGCCCGCAGTCGCTGCAATTCTGCCGCTGCTCGCCCGGCAAAGATCTGAAACACTGCATGGACACGCGGTTCCTCCGGAATGGGTCGCCGGTCGATCACAGCCATATGGCCGAGAATCTTCCCGTCCGTGTCTTGCAACGGCACGCCCATATAGCTCACCACACCGGTCGTCCTCATTTCCTCATCGTGAGGAAAAATTTCCAGCATACGATCGGGAAAATGTACCAGTTTGGCTGTATCGATTACCCGCTCACAAGGCGTTCCGGCAATGTCCATTTCATAGTCCTTGACCCACTGGCCATCCAGCCAGAAAGCGAATGCCCGCAGCCGACGTGTCTCGGGGAAATATTCCGTCACCCATGCGCCGTGCGTGCCAAGAGCCTTGGCAAGGTTCTGGACCAGAGCCGTGAAAAACTCTTGCCCGGTTTCCGTTGCGGTACCTTCGAGGATTGCGCGTAAGGCGACGTCGGTTTCAAGGTCCTGTAGCGGCTTGGAAGGATCGGCTGACGAAAGAGCCATGGGTGGAAGTATGGGGCGTGGTGAGAATCAGATTCAAGGGGGGGACACCTCCCTACTCCACAATGCCGCATCGTGACAAAGTCCCTGGCCGTGATACACTTCGCGCCTCAATGTTTGATGTCATCCTTTATCAACCTCAGATTCCCCCCAACACCGGCAATATCATCCGGCTCTGCGCCAACACCGGTGTGGGACTGCACCTCGTCAAACCCTTGGGGTTTTCTCTGGACGACAAACAACTGCTGCGTGCCGGCTTAGACTACCACGAGTTTGCCACGCTCAAGGTCTACGGCAATTGGGCAGAGTGCGCCGCACACTTCATGGCTCGCCGCCTATTCGCTGTTTCTACACGCAACACTCACCGTTACGATCGTGCCAGCTACACCAGAGGCGATGCATTTCTTTTCGGCCCTGAAACCAGCGGGCTGCCGGCCACGCTGCTTGAATCGTTTGCGGAAGAAAGACGCATCCGTTTGCCGATGCTCCCTGAGAGTCGCAGCCTCAACCTTTCGAACGCCGCGGCAGTGGTCGTCTATGAAGCGTGGCGGCAGATCAGTTTCGAGAACGGACGCTGACGCTCATTCTTCGTGTGAAAGGCCGCCTTGATGGCATCGGCATTCTCCCATGCGTTTGTGGCCCCTGCGCTCGGCAAGGCTTCCTCACATCCGATCATGACTTGGCAGGTTTTGCTCCTTGGTACGACTTGTTCGATTGTGCCGGATCTGGATGTCCTCGGCTTCTACTTCGGCATCCAATACGGCGACCTCTGGGGCCATCGCGGCATGACGCATTCCCTCTTATTTGCCGGCCTGTTGAGCGCTGCTCTCGTGGCCATGTGGCACAAACAGAAAGCAAGGGCAGCGCGGGTGGGCATATTCGTCTATCTCTTCCTCTGCACCGCATCACATGGTGTGCTGGATGCACTGACCGATGGCGGACTCGGTGTGGCCTTCTTCTCTCCGTTCGATCCAAGCCGGTACTTTTTCGCGGCTCGACCGGTTGCGGTGTCTCCGATCGGCATTGGTGCATTTTTTAGCGAGGATGCCTTTCACGTACTTGTCAGCGAGGTGAAATGGGTCTGGCTCCCAACCATTGCGGGGTTCCTCATCGTTCGCGGACTACAATCTATACGTTCGGCTCAATGTTCTAAAAGGCAAGCACCGGAAGATTGATCAGGCCCAGCCTCGCCAGACGAATACCGCCATGGCTGTTATCCGAGATATCGCCCGTACAAGAAGGCAACAAATTGCTTGGCCCCGCGCATTCTATTTTTTACGTTTTCCTCCGTGACACCGGTCTGCAGCAGTTGTTGCTCAAACCGAATCAATGCATCCTTCAACTCTCTTCTCAATTCTCTTTCGATCACTCGGTCCAGCACACTTGGCATAATCCTCCTCCCCGATTCATACACGAGTCTCCAACCGGTCGCGCCTTTGCCCGCACGATGCGATTTCCAGGTAGCAGCAGCTGTCCAGGGATTCTACAGAACTTTCGAGAGACTAGCCAGTTCCTGCACGGGAGAAGGCCCCGACAGAATCCAAGCCCTGCACGTAACCCTACAATCGTCCGAGATGGAACAACGTCAGACCTGGTTTAACTCTCGCCCTCGGCAAGATCGTCTTATGCATAAGAACGGTCGGAAGAGAGGCAACTGCTTGATCCCAATGCACCAGCAGCCGCGACCGATCCTGCGTCAGATGCTCCCCCAGGTGAACCGGGCCAACGACAAACGCATTGCCACCTCGCCGTAACATGTGACCCAATCTCGTGACGATCGTTTTCATGGTGGTCGAAGAATCAAACGAGTCATACGGCAGCCATTGATAAATCAGGTCATAGGGTTCCCCGCTTGCCAAGGGCTCTTCCCACGTATCCGCTGCTACCATTCGGATTCGCTTCAGCCAATCCCATCGTTGCACCTCAGCAGATTGAATCCAGAGCTGCTGAGCCTGACGCTGTGCATAGGCAAGGTAGCGGACATGCACAGTATAGTCACGTGGCCGATCAAAGAGAATACAAGTGGAAATGACGGCATCTCCGTTCGCGATCAACACACGCTCTGCCTGCGACCGTACCCGTCCCACCTCGCGATCCTGTTCCCCAAGATCGTCAAGATAGTCCGCAACGAAGGGTTGGGCGGCGAGTTCGCTGATTTCTGTGTCGTCCTCGGGAAACAAAGGCACCGCCTCGAAGGCTTCGGCAGCAGGAATCTTCGGGACCCCTTCCGCGAATACTGTTCGCCAATCGACCGGACTGACCGGACATTCGTCGGGCGGCGACGGCCTCACCAGGAGATCGGGATTTAACGGCAAGGATATTTCCGTTTCACGATCTCTCAAAATCAACAGACTCCCTTCGACACGGAGGCTGCGATCCAGCGGGAGCACAGGGCGCCCGATCGAACTGACGTATGGAAGACCCGCGGGATCGTCGGCCAGCGTGGCCTTTTGAACAATCCCGTTTTTCACCGTCAGACATAACCCTTGGCTCTCGTCAAAATACCGAACGGGAGGATATTGGGCCGGCAACCAGGCAATGCGATGAGATTTTGAGGGATCCATGAAAGCTGCTAATGGGTCCTCATTATCGAACGGCTGAGGCGTGAAAAAGCCGGCGAACAAGCGAAAGGCCGCCTCGGATGGATAGGTTGGAATCCCGCGATACTGCAAGACCCTCGGGGCTGAGCGTCCCTTGTTCTGATCGTCATACAATCCGCGAATCAGCTCGAACACGGCAGAGCCAGTCCCCGGCAATAACGATTTGAACAGTTCGACCACCGGGAGAAAGTCAATCTCGTCCCAATGCATGGCTCCCATGCAGGCCATGAAGCGCATCGCTTCAAATCCCCCACCATCCAAAACATACAAGGCGTCTTTTCGCTGTCGAATCGTGGCTATCCCTTTGGGATCGATAGCCAAATCCTCATCGCGATAAAACCACCGTACCTCCTCAATGGGGACTCGTAATGCCCCGGCAGCCATGGCACGAAGATCATCCGGAGTGATCCCTTGCCAATTGGGCCTCGAGGCTAGATTCAGTCTGGTCTCATTCACCAGCCCACCTGGTTTAATCAGGACCCATCGGCCCCAATCAAGTCTGACTCGCGTCCGCGTCAGAAAGACGGTCCCGGTGCCGGTTGACTCCCATTCGCACTCGTGCAAGGGATGGCCCGTCGGGTCTGTCTCAAGAAAGCGCCGTCCATCAGGCCGATAAAAAACGAGGTGTCCGTTTGGAAACGTTTCAACATGCCCGCCGACCTGGCCGAAGGTTTCAGCGAGTGTACGTGTGGAAGGAAACAGGAGATGGTCGGGAGTGTTCAGGGCAAATGCAATGGCGTTCGAGGGCATTCACTCGCGGAGTTGGCCGCTCCCCAAGACAATGAATTTGGAACAGGTTAACTCCTCCAACCCCATGGGGCCCCGTGCATGAATACGCGAAGTGCTGATACCGATTTCGGCACCCAGACCGAACTGATACCCGTCGTTCAGTCTGGTGGACGCATTCACAAGAACGGCACCGGCATCGACCTCTTTGAGAAACCGCATGGCACGTCCGTAATCCGACGTCACGATCGCTTCCGTGTGCCGTGATCCATACTGTGCGATGTGTTCCATCGCTTCATCCATGTTCTTTACGATTTTCACCGCAAGAATCAGTTCAAGAAATTCCTTGCCATAATCCTGTTCGCTTGCCGGCTTGGCCTCAGGAATCAACTGGCAGGTCTTTGGACAGCCACGAATCTCGACCTTGGCCGCGCTGAGGGTTTGGACAAGCGAGGGCAACAGAGCCCGCGCCACCGACTGGTGAACAAGCAGAGTTTCCATCGCGTTGCAGGTGGACGGCCGCTGCACTTTGGCATTGATACAAATGGCCTCCGCCATCGCCGAATCCGCTTCGGCATCGACATAGATATGGCACACGCCTGCATCGTGCTTCACGACCGGAATCGTCGAGTGTTCCGCGATGAGTTTCATCAACGATTCCCCGCCGCGCGGAATGATCAAATCAATGAACCGATCCTGCCGGAGCAACAACGGCACCACCTCACGATCCGCACGGTCGACGAACGTGATCGCACCGGATGGAACACCGGCTTTTTCCGATGCCTCAGACAAAATAGCGGCGATCGCCATGTTGGACTGAATTGCCTCGCTGCCGCCTCGCAACACACAGACGTTGCCCGATTTAAGGCAGAGTGCCGCCGAATCCGCCGTCACATTGGGGCGCGACTCATAAATGATGCCGATCACTCCAATGGGCACACGTACCCGCCCGACCTGCATCCCGTTCGGTCTCGTCCACATAGCGGACATCATTCCTACAGGATCGGGTAACTTCGCCACTTCACGAATACCGACGGCCATTTCAGCGATCCGCTTCTCGGTCAATCTCAAGCGATCTGCCATCGCCTGCTTTGCAGGCGCCATTCCAAAGGCTTTCACATCTTGCTCATTCGCAGCGAGGAGTTCGTCCGACTTAACTTCGATCGCCTCCGCCATGGCAAGGAGTGCCTGATCCTTGGTCGCTGTCGGCAGAGACGCCAATCTCCTCGACGCCTGTTTAGCCTTGGAAACCAGCTCAAAAACATACTCCAAAACGGGCAACGGCTTGGACTCGTCGAATTCCTGATCTGAGGCAGTCTTGTCGAGAGGTTCCACGCTTCGCACCAAGTGATTCAATAAGTCTGGATTAATGGTTGACAATACCGTGTGGGTCAGAGGCGGGTCAAGAGTCTGATCCTTGCGCTCCGTAGCAGCCCGAAGTGTAGGCAATGGTCAATGCCGACCTTGCATGACCTACGGTGTTGCTTCCGGTGGAAGAGGATCCGCAGGAGGTTCTTGTGGCGAGGTCGGGGCCGTTGACGGAGACGGGCCAGTCAGATTCATCGCATCGCCCGACGAATTCATCTCTTCCAAATCGATCGATTGGCCCAGTGAGCTCGGTTCCACTGGAGCGATCGGCTGATCACGGATGGTTGGCTGTGGAGCAACCGCAAACGGCCTTGCGACAGGCCAAGCCGAGGCTACCGTAGACGGATTCGGATACTGGAATACCCAATCGTAGTGGGTCGCCTTTCCCTCAAAATGACGCACTGCGAGCGGGAAATTACCCTGCTTGATCGGTTTGTGCCTGCTCTTGCTTCGAACTCCCATAATACCGCCCATGGGTGCCCGCAGCAATTCCCACTCACCACGTCCCACAGGGTCGAGGTAGACCTTCCTCAGGAAGGGCTTGGGCGGTCTCGTGAGTTCGGCCAGTGTTTGGGGGTACACCTCACCAGATACAACCCTTCCAGCCTTCGCACTGGCCGAGTACAGAGCCAAGGCCGTTTGAATTTCTATCCCCTTGGCCAGCAAATCTGCTTCGAGCTCCCGTTGCACCATCGTCTTCCACTGTCGAGCAGCCACCGTCATGGCAAGCCCCATAAGAGTGATGACAATCATCACCATGAGGTACGAGAACCCTGTTTCTTGCCACCTCAGCGGCGCCAAGAGGCTCCCATTATCCATCACTCCTGATCCGTTGGTTCTTCCGGTGGTTCAGCCGATGATTCTTCCGACAACGACACCGTTTGATCCGTATAGGTCACGGTGTTTCGGATGGTCACACTGTCAGAATTGATCGCCTTGAGGATCAGATGGTTGTCGACACGATCATCGACTTTGAGCACCAGCACCTCATCATTTCTCTTGAGCACCGCAATATCTCTATTTTTCCGGCGACTCTCGCCCACGCGAAGAAATCCGAGGTATCGATACTGCTCTAATTCCACCGCATCCTCTTGTTGCCTCAGGGTCTCGCCTGCACCCGAACCAGGCTGGTCCAGGGAAGCTGGGGCATTCCCGACTGCGAACGTGCCATCGGGACGGGGTACGGAAAAGATGTTCCGAGGCACTGTGAAATTCGCCTGACGTTGAAGGCTCATTGAAGCAAGCAAATCGAGATTGACGCGCAACCCCGTCCCTCTCGTCTCCACATGTCGCCCCACGGACGACGGGTGCCCTGTGACATTCGTGAGCGGAACACGAACAATCTCTTGTTGCGACCGCCAATGCCATACAGCCAGTCCTACCCAGAGCAAGATAAGCGAGGCAGCAAGAATCGTCTTCGTTTTCGCATCCATGGTTACTGTGCTGGTCCCGGCCCACCGGACTCCCCAGCATCGTCGCGAAGGTACGTCGCAATCCTAATATTGAATGTCAACAACTCGTCCTGAGTGCCTCCGGACCGAGTCAGCTCAAGATCCTCGATAAACACCAACTCTTCCGCCGTCTCGAGACCATAGATGAATCGGCGGAGATCCTCGTATCGTCCAGTCATCGGCCCCTGTAACAGTCCTTTCCGCGTAGTTGCGACGAGCGTAGGCTCGGTCTTATAGGACAAGGCCGGCAAGGTGACACGATCGCGCTTCGCTTCCTCTGAAATCCCAAGCGCTAACGGAGTAAAGTCGCGCTCGGCTGGAAGCAGCGCCCATACTCGGTTCAGGTCCTGCTTCGCTTTTCTTGCCTCTCGATGAGACATCAACTTCTGGCGGGTCGCGGCCCATTCCTTTTCCAAACGCTCCCGACTGGCTTGGGCACCTGCCACACCAAGGTCCTGCACGAGAAACAGCGTGAAAAGAAGACCAAGAGCGACCCCCACCCATGGAAGCAAGGGTGCGAAGGGATGTTGCCAGAGAAAGAGCAGACGATCTCTCATCACTCAAGCGCCTTCATGCCGGTACTGTAATGTGACGTCGAATTGCACCAACCCGCTCGGTCCGACACGATGCTGCGCCAGAATCGGGTCCTTAAATGTTGCGTGCCCCTGGAGTCCGACGGTGAAACTCGTGATGTCTTCCAGGCTCATCGCGATTCCCGTGAGTCGAACCATAGTACCGGCTTGATCGAGGCGAACACTGTTGAGAGCAAGGCGTGAAGGGATCGCCTGTTCCAATTCGGTCAAAAACTTTGTCCATGAAAAGGTTCTTTTTTCAAGCAGCTGATTGGCCAACTCAACCTCAAGGGACAGCCCCTTCAACGCCTCTTCAGACAAATCAATACCTTCTTGTCGGGCCTCTGCAATCACGTCTAGGTCCTGTTGCCGTACTGCATCCAATTCTACTTGGATGGTCAGAGATTCTTGATGGGTGAGGATCACTTGCCTGAAGTCCCAACTAATCCCTGTCAGAAGCAGGACACAGCTTCCGATCAAGAGCATTCGAATCGGAGCGACCACCGGCCGATAACGACGGCTCAGATTCATCCGGAATTGATCATCGGCACCGCGCAGCAATGGAATTGACTTGAGTGATTCAACGAACCGAGAGACTCTGGAACTCATGATCGTCATGCTAGAACAACCCAGCCATCGCAGCCAACGATGTCATCCCTTGGTGACTCCCTTTGGCCACTTGGCCAAGGACCTCGATCGATTCCCAGCCTAGATGTTCGACGGACAGTCGGAGCTCTGCCTCAATCAATTCTTGAAAAGCCGAAATGTCTCCGTCTGCACAAATCACGGCTTCCTTAACGACCGCCGAGGGATGTTGCTGTTGACAGATCTCTAATGACGCGCAGCATTCCATAAGAATCTTGTTCAGCATGTCGGGTTTCACAAGCGCTTGAGCCACCTCGACCCCCAACAGCTTGCACCGGTAGAACAGCAAGCGTCCTCGTTGACAAATCATGGTCGTCAAGGCTCGATCCGCTAGGTTGATCCACAGACACTCTCGGCCTCGCCAACGAGATCTCCCTAAAGCCCTTCTCCATAGATCGAAGATCCGTAGGCTCGTCATCCCCACTTCTTGAGGGATGAGCCCGACAGATTCACACAGAGACTCATACTGCTCCAGCACTGATTCCTGGGCCGCGACCGCCAGCACAGTATAGGCTGGTCCTTTACCTCCCGAGCGATCATGAAATACCTGGAACGAGACTCTCGCATCGTTTAGTGGGAACAGTTGCTCTTGACCAAGCAGCCAGCGGATCAGTGCATCGCGTTCCTCGCGCCTGACAGGGATCCTCTCGAGCTGCAGGACCGTCGCTCGCACCGCCGTGTCAGGCAGCAACACTCCAATTCGTCGAGGAAGCTCAGAGAAGATTGCTCCCCCGACCGCATGGTGAACCGACTCTGAGGCCGTTAGGGCACGAATACGATTTGCCAATTCCGACGGGTCGGACACATTCTCCTCAGTTGGAGAAGGTTTGATCATGCCATCGGAAAGCGGTGACATGACGCACGTATGTCGACGCTGTCCACGCCAATTGCGCTCGGTTTCCGCCCACGCGATCGAGTCGGTTCCGAATTTCAAGCAACGCTGTGGTCGGCTGCTGGCCCATTGCCACATCACATCACCCTTCCTCGCTGAACGTCACACGATTGATTTCTCGCAGCGACGTCTCCCCATTCAACACTTTTTTCAGCGCCGACTGCCGCAGCGTAATCATTCCATCGGTCACGGCCCGATATCGGATTTCTGAAAGTGGTCGCTCGGCATGAATCATTTCTTTGATCTCGTCCGTCAAATCAAGAAATTCCGTGATGCATTTTCTCCCCCGATACCCTGTGCCATGACATTGTGGGCACCCCTTTCCTTCGTAGAACGGCGTATCCTTGTATTGCTCATAGTCCAATCCTGATTCCTCAATAAGGGCCTGTTGTACCTTGCCTGGCGTCCGACATGACGGACATAGGATTCGGACAAGCCGCTGCGCCAACACGCAGTTGAGAGCGGCCAACAAATTATAGGTGTCAATCTCCATCGACGCGAACCGCCCGATGACGTCGAACACATTGTTCGCATGCACCGTTGTCAACACAAGATGCCCGGTCAGGGCCGATTGGATCGCTATCTGCGCCGTCTCGGCGTCTCGAATTTCGCCGACCATAATTTTGTCAGGATCATGACGAAGGATGGAGCGGAGACCACGGGCAAACGTGACTCCTTTCTTTTCATTGACGGGAATCTGCACCACTCCTGAGAGTTGGTATTCAACGGGATCTTCGATTGTAATCAGCTTATCCTCGAGCGTATTCATCTCGGATATCGCGGCGTACAGCGTCGTCGTCTTCCCGCTTCCGGTTGGCCCTGTTACCAATACCATGCCATAGGGGCGAGTAATGGCTTTCCTGAATCGTTTCAGATCTTCCGGATTAAATCCAAGCCGTTCGAGCTTCAAAGACGACACTCCGGTCGCAATCGAGTCCCGGTCCAATATTCGAATCACGACCGACTCGCCGAAGACGCTGGGCAGAATAGAGACGCGAAAATCCACCGTCTTTCGATCCAGCCTCATGCGGAAGCTCCCATCTTGAGGCACCCGACGCTCCGCAATGTCGAGCTCGGACATGACCTTCAAGCGAGACACCAAAGGAGCATGCAATCGAATATCCAGCGGCTCCATGGCTGGAATCAGAATGCCGTCGACACGAAGCTTGACTTTCGTCGCACGATCTGCAGCTTCGATGTGGATGTCGCTTGCGCGGCGCTGCATCGCACTCAGCAAAATCGAATCCAGCAGTTTCACGGCCGGACTCTGCTCTTCCCCCGTATGATCGAGATTTGGAATTTCTTCTCCTCGATCATCTTCTTTCAGCAAGATCGACCGATACTCCGCTTCCAGCTCACGGAGTACTTGCCTCGATCCTTCACTGCGTTCCAGCGCCGCCAGAATTGCGCGCTTGGAGCTGACGACTCGATCCAGCGGCTTTCCGATGAGGAGCTCCAATTCGTCGAGTGCGAGCAGGTTTTGTGGATCGGCAAGGGCGATCGTCAGAGTTCCGGAACGCTCAGCCATTGGCACAAAGGGGAACCGCTGCATCAACTTGATCGAGATGGTTTCGTAGTATCGTGGATCGACCTGAAAATCCGTCAGCGGATCATAGGGAAGACCGTATTGAACAGCCAGGGCATGAGCCAATTGATCCTCCGAGAGAAGCCCTTCGCTAATCAGCGTTTGTCCTAAGGCGACGGACGCTCCGTTCAATCGGCGCAAGATATCCTCGACCGAGTGCTGTGTGAGCATTCCCTGGTCCACCAGGACCTCGGCAAGTGATGGCCTCGAAAGCCTACGCGGCATACGCGACCCCTCTCATCATCGTGTCCTCGACGTCCTTAGATCCCACTCCCCCTTTGCTCCTACTCTAACCGCCGACGGTCCCAGCCATCTGAAATACCGGTAGGTACATCACAATGACAATCCCGCCGACTAACACACCCATAACAAGCAGCAAGACCGGCTCTATCCAGGCGGTGAGCTCCGCAAGCTTCGTATCCAGATCAGCCTCATAAAACTCCGCGACGTCCCGCAGCATCGTATCAAGCGAACCCGTTTCTTCCCCTACCGATAACATTTCGATCGCGAGTCTTGGGAGCACTCTGGAACGATCCAATGCATCAGCCAGTGTCGCACCCTCACGAATCTCATTGACGGCTCTGATCGTTGTTTGTGAAATCCATCTATTTGAAACGGCTCCTCGTGCACCTTGCAAGGCATCAATGAGCGGGATGCCTCCCGCAAGCATCGTTCCGAGCGTACGCGTAAGCTGAATGGTATTGTGTTCGGCTGCAATCAGACCCAGAAAGGGGAGATTCAGTACAAGCCGATCGATCGCCAGCTGTCCTGCCGGGGTGGTGTAGTAGGTATGGATTCCAATCATGATGCCGATCGCGGCGACTACGGCGGGCACTATCCGTGACTCCGCATGCATGACCATATCAAGCAAGACCTGAGTCGCCCATGGTAAGGTCTTCGCTGATTCTCCATAGACCGATACGAAAGTCGGCATGACATAGATCAACAGGAAACCGACCACGGCCAGGCCGATACCGATGAGAACGATGGGATAGGAGATCGCCTTCTTCACCTTCTGACGAAGCCCGACCATCAGCTTTAGATACGCAACGTACCGCTGTAGCACCTCCGGAAGATTGCCCGATTGCTCTCCTGCCTTTACCGTAGCGACATAGAGTTCCGGGAAATATACAGGGTGTTTAGTTAAAGCATCCGAGGCAGAGGCTCCGCCTCGGATGTCTTCTCGTACGTCACATAATATCCGCTGAAATCCAGCATGGCCGGCTCGTTCGATCAGGAGATCCCAGATGCGCATTATGGGTAGCCCGGACTTGACCAGAGCCAATAACTCTTGATTGAAGACTAAGAACTGACCCAGCGGAAGCTTTCCCCATGACCACGACGGCTGCGTCCTGACGGAGGTGACTCCCCGACGGTGAAGATTGAAGACCAACAACCCTTGTGACTCTAGCTTGGCACGAACCAACGATTCATTTTCCCCTTTCACCTGCCCATGGATTGTGGACCCATCAGGACGTGCGACTCGATACGCAAATACTGCCATCAATCTGGACCTTCAGGATTTGCCGCTAGTCCATCGTGCGCCACCACATTCGTTCGCCCTCGGACACTTCACTAGGGGGCTCAGTGAGCCAAGAGAGCTTGACCAACTTGAATACGGTCGTTCGGCAGCGCGTTGCGAACCATGAGGCGTCTGACAGAAGTGTGATGTCGGCGTGCGATACTCCACAACGTATCCCCAGACTTGACTACTACCTGTATGCGAGATCCGACAGTTGCCGATGGAGAACTCCGCTGTGGATCGTCGACCGAGGATGAACTCGATACCTCGGGCGCCGATCCCGAGACAACCAGTGTGCCCTCCTCCAGAGCTGCCGACAGAGCATCCTGCTGGGGGCCGACAGTCGCCAACTCCAGTTGCCCAGCGTTTGGAGAAACCATAGTCACGGGAGACACATTTCCCTTCACCTGCCTCCCAACTTTCGATAACTGCTTTTGAAGCTGCTTCCGTTGATTCTGCAGTGCGGCTCTGGTCCGCCCCACCTCTTCCCGTTCGGATCGAGCGCTGCTTAGTTCTTCCCGCTGGAGATCAATCACATGACGAGCTTCCGTCAACCGACGTTCCGCCTCCCGAATCCGCCCTTCGATCTGCGCTCGGACGATCTGCACATCAGCCAATTCCTGACGCCGTGCGCCGGCCTCTGCTCTCAACTCGGCAACCGTTCGCTGGGCATCCCGCAAGGAGGTCTTGAGGGTATCTACCGTGAGTTGGAGATCCGACATCTCCGGTTCTTTCATGATGGTGGGCTCGAGCTGACTACAGGCCGACATTCCAAGCAACAGGATCCCCACGAACCTATTCCCCCATTCTCCCCTCACTCGAAACGCTTCGTGCCAGGGGCGGAATCTACTCTGAGGCGATCTCACGCGCCTGTTCACCATTGGTTATATGGAGTCCCGTTTGTCCCAACAAGGTCCGACCCCGAATACACATCAAAGATGCCACCCTCTGTTGGTTCAACGATCTGTTGCCAAGAACTCGGCGAATTCGTAAAGGGGTCTTTAGGTAGGGCTCGCAGATATCCTGCAGTTACCAGACCATCCAAAGCCGGAGGGTACTTCCCTTTGTCCGCACGATGATGGTCCAACAAGTCGCGCAGCGTGAAAAGATCTTGCCGCAACACCGTCTCCCGAGCTTTGATCGAGGATGATTGATAGGACGGAACGGCAATAGTAGCCAAAATGCCGATAATGGACACGGTGATCATAACTTCAACCAGTGTAAAACCCTTTGCATTCCATCTACCCACCTTACCAATCCTGGTACTTGGTACCATCGAGTGCCAACCCCTCTCTTTGTGTCATCACATCGTAGACATCTTCACCGCACCAGCTAGACGGCTTCGGACGATCTTTGTAACAACGCAGAGCCCAATCGGATTTACCTGTGAGTGGGTCGATTGGCATCACCCGTAAATAGCGCCTTACCGTGGTGCCTCGAACCGTCGCCTCTTCTCCCGACAGCTGTACTCCTAACAGAGTATCGAGGGACTTCGGATAGCCGTACTGCCCTGTGATTTCCTTACACACCAACCTATTCTTCAGACAGACCGCTCCAAGTAAGACATCTCCATCGCGATTCCATTCCATTTTGAACAGATCGATTGCGCCGCGAATGGTCCGAAGATGTTGGCGCAGCTCAATCTCCTGGGCTCTTTTCGTTGATATCTTGCTCAACGGCATGGCGACCGAAGCCAAGAGTACAATGATTGCCATGGTGACGAGAATCTCGATGAGTGTGAACCCGCCCTCGCTCACCGCACTCTCACCACGCCTGTCCCGATTATTCCGGATGATGTCTGTGCCGCACCATCAGGATCAGTCAGTTCAACGCGAACCGGCGACACCCCGGGCGCCCTTGCGACAAGGATAATGCTCACGGACCGCGGAGCATGTTGGTTCGGACGGGCCAGCCGGAATGCGATACTTCCTACAGCTTTTCCCTGATCTCCAGGAGGGAGGTCCGACGAGGTGACAAGTTCCGCCGCACTAAGCCGTTTGAACTGAAGCACCTTCGGGTCATATTCGAACCTGAATAGGTTGCGGTCCGACGCACCGATCCGGCCATCCACGATCGATAACCTGATTTCCCGACCGGCTTGAACAGCTGATTCATCCGGGTGGATGGCCAGCAGTGGATCGGAGACAGCCAGTTGAGCCAAGGAACGGGCCAGGTTCCTTTCTCCGGCGTCTTTCGCCACCCTGTCGCCTGCGACGGGATGCTCTCCGTACCCCGTTCCCAATGACGTGGATACCTTCCGCCCAGGTACCGGGTACATCGGCTCGGTTGCATAGGTGAATTCCGTGCCGGACCAGAACGCTTGCGCGTCGAGTGTCGGAGGGATCATGTTCTGCACAATATGCGGCGTAATCGTCAAAATCACTTCCGTGGTAACTCGGTCGGTCTTGAACGAACTGATGAGATTCCCGATCCAAGGAAGGTCGCCAAGCCACGGGATCGTCACTCTGGTTTTCCGATCTTCCTCTTGCAAGAGCCCGCCCAGGATAATGGTTTCCCCATCCTTGATGCTGAGCATCGTCTCGGCAGACCGATTGCCGAACTTGAACTGCGTAATGGGCGGAGACGCCTGCAACGTGACCTGCTCGCCCAGTCGAATCACTTCAATCTTCATTTTCAATCCGAGCTCGCCCCCCACCCTGATAGAAGGTTCCACCGTCAGCTTGACGCCGGTATCCCGAAACTCAATCGATGTCACGGTCGATGTCGTCGGCACGGCACCCGTGGTGGCTTGACCGGGCAGGACGTTCGTCGTGGACAGGAGGATCGGCTGTTTGTCGCCGATGTTGATCTCCGCTTTCTTATTGTTCACGACCCGGATCTTCGGCGCGGCAAGCGTCTTGGCGTCCGTTATCTGTTTGAAAAAATCCAACTGAACATTCGTTGGGACCTTGAAGAGATAATTATCCGGGCCTAAGTTGGTCAACTGACGCAGGGTGAACTGCTGGGCAAGTGTCCCCGCAATAAGGCCAGCAGGCCCTGGGGGGACCATGGCATAGGCGACCTGTTTCGGATATGTCAGTCCATAGGTCTGATTGACGGTTCGGTCGACCTCCAGCACTTCGACGTCAAAAAGCACTTCTGCTTCCTGGCGATCGTTGGCCAGGATAATTTTTTCAGCCATCTGGATTTTTTCAGGCTGATCACGGATTACGATCGTGTTCAACTGCTCATTCGCATGCATGCGTTTCGAATCGAGCATGCTTTTCAGGAGCAACAACATGTCTTTGGATTTGGCGTTCGAAAGGTAAAAGGTTCGGATCATCAAATCCTGATACTGTTCCTGTTTCTGCTTGGTATCAGGGCTGACGATCAAGACAGTTGGAGATATCTGACGGGAAAACAAACCGTTGCTATTGAGAATCAGGCGTAGTGCTTCATCAAAGGACGTGTCCTGAATCGAAATAGAAATACGGTCGTTCCTTACATCCTTGTCGAAAACCAACGTATACCCGCCAACCTTCGCCACACTCTCCAAGACTTCCTTGATGCCGGCGTTCTTGAATTTTAGCGTTACAGGCTGCCTCGAACGCTCACCTCTTGTGAGTCCTTGTTGCTCTTCGCTAAGTTTGGTAATGCCTTCCAGGGCCTCTTGGTATGTTGGATCGAGCTCAACAGCCCGCCCAAAACTACTCATCGCCTCCTCTATTCGTCCATGTTGAACCAGCCGTTCCGCCTCGCGGTAATGAGACCGGGATTCTTTTACGCGAGTGGTTTCCATGAATCCCGCTTGATGGTCGGCATTGGAGGGGTCGATGGTCAGAGCCCGCTTGAATTCGTCAAGGGCAAGATCGAATTCCCTTTCCTTCAGATAGGCACGGCCGTGCTCCGCATGCGTCGCTGCCGCGCGTTCGCGGGCCAACGCGTACTTGCGTTGTAGAGAAGGATCAAAAGGATCGTCCTTCAGCGCCTGTTTGTAAGCAAGGATGGCGTCTTCCCAACGCTCCCCTGCCAAATGCTGATCTCCACGCTTGACTTCCGGAGACACCAACAGAGCACATCCAAACATCCCGAGGATTGTCAGAAGCTGGGTGATTTCCAGCGTTCGGTTATGAGGCCACGGCTTCAATTTGCAAGCCACACTTATGTTTCCTATGGACATTCCCTATGGCATGAAAGCATTTCCCATGCCCAGCCATCAATTTTTATACTACGGATCAGGACAGGCTCGAAGGAAAAGCCTGGAAGAGCTGAGAGCGATATCCCACAAGAAAAAATCAACAAATTATGGTGGAGCACGATCAAGTGTCGAGAGACTGTTTCGACCCATCAGCAACCCAAGTCTCTGCTCGCGTGGGTCAGAAGATACTCTTGCTGACCTCGTTTGAGTAAGCACTTTCATTCCCCGCGATGTCATAGGCAGTCACGACAAAGAAATATGTCGTGTTGAATTGGAGTCCTGTCGCAATGTACCTGGGCGTATTACCCTGAATCGTCGCAATGGGGGCCCCGTAGGTTCCTGATGAAGTCGCGCGATACACTCTATATCCGGCTAGGTCGCTTTCGACATTCGCATTCCAAGACAGCGTGACGGATGAACTCGATGAAGGATCCAGCCTCAGGGTGACGCTGACTGTTTTGGTTATTCCACCACTCTTCACAGTGATGGTGGTTGCATGATCTCCCTGGGTCGCGTTAGCCGTATTGACGCTTGCCGTAATGATTCCATTGTTAGAGCCTGACGTGGGACTAAGCGATAACCAAGGGGCACCTTCGCTGACGCTCCACGTTCCATTCGCACTAATGGCGATGCTCTGGGCGGAAGGGTTTGCCCTTCCCTGCGTAGCCGTGTAAGTCATGCTGTTGGGGGAAGCCGTCAATGAGGCGGCTGATACGGTGAATGTGACGGAACTAGTGCTCGTCACGCCAGCGTTCGTAACGGTGATCATAGCGTTGTTCGTGTCTACCGCAGCAGCTGATATGGCAACGCTAGCTACGATGGATCCGTCGCCGTTGCCTGACGATGGACTCAGCGTGAGCCAAGATGCGTTGCTACTGGCTGTCCAATTGCCACTAGAATTGACCGTCACGGTTTGGCTCGCCGGATTGCCCCCTCCCTGAACTCCTGAGAACGTCAACGATGACGGGCTGAGCGAAACAGTCGCCGAGGGGGGGGTGACTGTGAGGGTGATGGGGATGGAAACAGAAGCTACGTTGCCTGCGCTGACAGTAACCAGGGTACTGTAAGTCCCTACTGCCAACGAGCCGGCAGTGGCGGTTAATGTGATTGGGCCAGTATTCTTGCCAGACGCCGGGCTGAGTGTCAGCCATGCGGCTGTAGCAGCTGCATTCCAGTTCAATGTTCCCCCGCCTCTGTTTGTAACAGTGAGAGTTTGCGTTGTCGGACTGCTGTTCCCTTGCTGAGCACTGAAAGAAAAGCTTGAGGAACTCACTCCAATAACGGGTCTTGGTGCTGGTGGAGCCGTAAGCGGGACGGGCGGCGCAGCAAGTGGTATCGGTCCCGACCCTTCAGACATGAGTCTGTGCGTGGGGACTGATGACGGTCGGCTTTGCATGGAACCGGGCAGCGGTGCCGCCGTCGAGATGGTATCTCGATCGGTCGCCGCCAAGGCCGGCTGTATCAATGGAATTATCTGATCACCAACAAACAAGAGCGTGGCCATACTGGACACAAGCAACAACAATCGCTGAGTTTTCTGGCGCATTATCAGAGTCCTCCATGGAAAGCACATTGCGAACTGAGGATGCGCACAAGGCCAGGAAGCTATGAGCAAGTTAGGTGCCCTTTGCGAATGGAGAAACAATTTTGACTAGTGGGCGCTCAAACGCAGATGTTTCTATGGGTTTTACTGAAATTCGTGCCCCCGCCCCGGTTTCAGAGAAAGGGATCCATAGGGAGAACTCATACCTCGTAGATGTACACATGAAGTGATGGTTTATGTTTATGCTTGTCGCTGCTAGAACTGCTCGCATTGTCGGTATTTGACATGCACATGCGCATCGAGCTCTCTTCGATATCTATCTTTGGCATTCTCGGTTAGAGAAAACATGGTCTGCCAAGCGCAAGCTGACTATGCAAGGACACCGTGTTCTATCAGTATCTGTGGACCCTATTTGGTTGAGCCAGCATTCGTCGTAGACCGTAAACCGCGTGAACCTAGACCCCAATGACGAGCGCGTGAGGGAGCGCCTGAATGTATGTGCCGAGCACCGGGAAGTGGTGGTCTTGCCACCCTGATTCGTGGGGAGCCTAAGGTCGTCCGAACGTAGGTCATCAACGAGGCGCTGCGCCAGCTATGGCAATACGCTTACCCGGCGTCAGGCTGGCAGTTTTGGAACGGTGGTACAGCGGCGACTCAAATATACAGTTAATGGCACGTCGTAGTTCAATACACAATCCAGGTCAGCAAGGCATAGCCCTCATTCATTTGCTTGACTTTATTTCCTCGGCTGCCATACCATCCGCCGCATGGCACAAGGTCCAGCGATCGCAGCCCTGCACAGCATGTCGGATGTGTGGGACGCCTACCGTGATGAACTGGACGGAGTGGAGAATCGAGTCAGGAAGAACCTCGACTCCAGCGTGACCCTGGTCAATACGGTCGCCGCCCACATCTTGAGCGGGGGTGGCAAACGCATCAGACCACTGCTCCTCCTCTTATCTGCTCGCCTTTGCGGCTATCCTGGAACCGAGCATCATCAGCTCGGCAGCATCGTGGAATTCATCCATACCGCCACCCTGTTACACGACGATGTCGTGGATGACGCCGATCTCCGGAGGGGCAGAAGAACCGCGCGCAAGGTTTGGGGAAACCAGATCAGCATCCTCGTGGGGGATTATCTCTACACCAAAGCCATGTGTAAAGTCGTTGAGTTTCAGAGCCAGGGGATCAATGAAGTCCTCGCCGAGGCTTGTAAAAAAATGGCCGAGGGTGAAGTCCTCCAGTTGTATTACAACGGCAATCCCGCCATGCCAGAAATCGATTACATCAAGATCGTCGAACACAAAACCGCCGGTTTGATTGCGGCTGCCTGTCGCATGGGTGCCATTCTTGCCGACGCTCCCGAGACACAACAGAAAGCGTTGTTCCGCTTCGGCCAATACCTCGGGATCGCCTTTCAAGTGGCAGACGACACCTTGGATTACATCGCAAACGGCGAATCGCTCGGAAAAACGATCGGGCAGGATCTCCGGCAGGGAAAAGCGACGCTGCCCCTTCTCCATCTGTTACAGCATTGTTCGGAACAGGATCGCCAGATGATCAAGGATCGAATGGAAACCCGGACGCTCAGCACCGCCGACCTTGAACGAATCTTATTGTTGATGGCTGATTTCGGTTCGATCACCTATGCGATGGATCGCGCGAGTGCCTATATCGCCGCTGCCAAGCATGAGCTCGAACACTTTGACGACAGTACTGCACGGCGCGCCCTCTCGGTCGCCGCTGATTATATGATTACCCGCGACAGGTAGCGGTCGTCCCACCGGCTGGAAAGACGCTGGACCGTAGGAACGGCACGGCGTATGGCGAAAGGATTCCACTCTCTCCTATAACCATCAAACCGTGTCGCTGCCACGACACTGCCAAGAGGTTGTTCATGTCACAGATCATTCCGTTTCAGGGCATGCTGTACGACCAGATGCTCGTGAGCTCCATCAAGGACGTGGTCGCCCCGCCGTACGATATCATCGATGTGGAGGGACAGAAACGGCTTCACGACCGTCATCCTCACAACATTATCCGAATGGAACTGGGGCTCGACCAGACCGGTGACAGCGCTGCCAACAACCGATATAGCCGCGCTGCCGCGACGCTGCAGACCTGGCTCAACCAGGGTATTCTCAAGCGCGACACACAGCCGGCCGTCTACTTTCACACGATTGAATACACTCCTCCCTACTCAGCGCCCAACGCTCCCAAGAAAGTGCTTCGGGGATTTTTGGCGCTGGCAAAGCTGGAGACGCTCGACTCCGGACACATTTATCCTCACGAGAATACACGCGCGGCGGCTAAAACTGATCGTCTGAATCTGATCGAGGCCTGTCGCTCAAACTTCAGCCCGATCTGGTCCCTCTACTCAGATCCGCTTGGTGCCATCATCCAACTTTTGGAAACTGCTGTAAAAGACAAGCCGGCGCGCTACGACTTTCAAGACGATGCAGGCTGTCGCGAATGCCTGTGGGCCGTAACCGATAAGACCGTCCTTCAACAAGTGACCGACGCGATGCAGAGCAAGCCGCTGTTCATCGCGGACGGTCACCATCGCTATGAAACGGCGTTGAACTATCAAAATCTCCGCCGACAGCAGGCGGGGTCTCCGACGGGGCTGCACCCCTACGACTCCGTGTTAATGCTGCTCACCCCGCTTGAAGATCCAGGGCTGACGGTATTACCGACACACCGAGTTGCGACCACCGCTTTACCCTCTTCGGGCCAGATCAAGACGGTACTGGGAGACACGTTCGAGTTTCGGGAGTTCCTCTTCAGTGCATCCACACGACAGCAGGCGCGGTCACAGTTCTTGGCCAGCTTGCGGACGGAAGGAAAGACCGTTCCGGTGTTCGGTCTGACACGACAAGGCGACGACCGATATGTCATGCTCACGCTGAAGCCCGCCCATCGACCTTCCACCCAGGCATCACCTCGAGCCAAACTCGACGTCTCTCTGCTGCAACAATTGATCGTGACCAGACTCTGTCCCACGCAACAGGAACAAGAAGCGATTCTCTACACCAAAGATGATCACGAAGCCCTGGACTGGGTGGCCAACGGAACGGGGACAGGCGCATTCCTGCTCAATGCCACGAAGGTCAGTGAAGTTCAAGCCGTCGCGGCAGCGGGAGAACGGATGCCGCACAAGTCAACCTATTTTTATCCGAAGCCGTTGACGGGACTCGTCATCAATGTGATGAACGGTTAAGTGGAGACATTTTTCAAGTCGTCGCTCGCCGATCGCAACACGACTTCCTGGCCGATTCGTCCATAACGACCGACAGATGACCCGAGGCAGAGGGTTATTCCGATGAACGCCAAAATTCTTATTGTTGACGACGATCCCGACATCGTCATGATGCTCGAGGACCGGCTCCAAGCCTCCGGGTACGAGACTATCGTGGCCGCTGAGGGGCAGCAGGCGCTTGACAAAATCGTTGATGAATCTCCGCACCTTATCCTACTGGACCTCACACTGCCCAAGGTGTCGGGACTTGAGGTCCTCAAACGGCTGTCTCAGTTGAAACCATCGGATGGTCCTCCTGTCATTGTGATGACCGCATACGCATCCATTGAAGCCGCAGTGGACGCTATGAAACAAGGAGCCTACGACTTTCTGACCAAGCCTCTCGACAAAGACTATCTGCTCATCGTGATCCGCAAAGCGTTGGAGCGAGATTCGCTCCGACGGCAAGTCGCCTATCTTCGTTCCGAGGTCCACAGCCGTTACGCCAACATCGTCGGCAACAGTCCATCGGTCCGGTCCGTCGTGGAAGCAGCGCAGCGAGCCGCCAAGTCCGACGCGGGCGTATTGCTGCTGGGCGAAAGCGGCACCGGGAAAGAACTCTTTGCGCGTTCGATCCATCAGTGGAGTCATCGCTGTTCGATGCCGCTTGTCGTCATCAACTGCGTGGCCTTGACAGAGACTCTGCTGGAGAACGAACTGTTCGGCCACGAACGTGGCGCGTTCACCGGGGCGGACCGGCAGCAAAAAGGCAAACTGGAAATGGCCAACGGTGGGACCGTCTTCCTCGACGAGATTGGAGACATGTCTCTTCCGTTGCAGGCTAAGCTCTTACGCGTCCTGCAGGACCGTGAGTTTCACCGCGTCGGCGGCTCCAAGATCGTCTCGGTGAACATCCGCATCATTGCAGCCACGAACAAGGATCTTCGGCAGGCCGTGCGAGCAGGCCACTTCCGCGAAGATCTCTATTTTCGACTGAATGTCGTGAGCCTGACCCTGCCCCCGCTTCGCGAACGATCGGAGGATGTCGCAGCCCTAGCCCAGTTTTTTTTGGATCGACATACGAGAGATGCGAAACGACCAGGCATGACTCTGAGCACAGCTGCGCTCAATGCCTTGATCCGCTATCCCTGGCCGGGAAACATTCGAGAATTGGATAATGTGATCGCGCGCGCGGTCGTCTTGAGCCCGAAAGACATCATCGAACCGGAGATGTTGGCCCTACTGGCGGAGGACAGCATCCTCCGTCGAAGCGACAATGCTCCACCGCCGTATCTGAACCTGCCCTACCATGAATCGATGGAGCAACACAGCCGCTACATCATCGCGCGCGCGATGGAACAGGCTGAAGGCAATCAGACGAAAGCCGCCGATTCGCTCGGGCTTCAACGAACCTACCTGGCTCGGTTACTCAAACAACAAAAAGAATAGGCACGATGGAGTGGCCAGCGAGTGAAGGGGCGCGATCGTGGTCGAGATCAACTCTACTTACTTGAGCGGGACGCGCGGTTCGAGAGACTGCCGGTCTTCTAAACGAATCAGCCCCGCTCGGACATCCCGTTCCGCCTGCGCGTAGCGCTCGGCCGTGCCGATGTCTGACCAGTATCCCTGCAGGTCATACCCAAGCACCGGTTCTCCTCGCTCGATGGCCTTCACATAGGGATCGATGATCGAAGATGCCGCCCCTTTGGGTACCTCCTGGAGCAACCGGGGATGTAAGATATGAATCCCGGCGAACATGCGCGGCGTCGTCGGGACGGAATCCACAAGCCCTTGTCCAGTTATGCGTAAGATCTGCCCCATGTCTCCCACTTCCACCAGCCCCCAACGGGCAGCGTCTGGATCTTCCCGGAGCACCAACGTTGCTGCTGCATTGCGCGAGCGGTGAAAATCGCAGAGCGCCTCAAGATCCAGTTCCACCAGCGTATCCCCGTTGAGAATCAGAACCGGCTCTCCCGAAAAATGAGGCTCGGCCTGTTTAATCCCACCGCCGGTTCCGAGGATGACCGGCTCATGGGAGTAAATAATCCGAATCCCGAATTTCGACCCGGCTCCCAACGCCTGTTCGATCATCGAACCCAGGTGATGCAGGTTGATGACGACTTGGCGGAACCCATGCCGATTCAGCAGCAGTAAGTTCCAGACGATGAGCGGCACTCCTCCGACCGGCAGCAACGGTTTAGGAATGGTGTTCGTCAGCGGTCTCAGGCGGGTGCCGAGGCCAGCCGCAAGAATCATCGCTTTCATATGCGTAAAACGTGAGAGGTGAAAGGTGAGAGGTTGGAGGGGGTAGAGGACGGACCCATACTGGATCTTCGTCTCACGTTTAACGTTTCACGTTTCACGTCTTACTGTAATTCCGGCACGTGTGGGCTGAGGTGCTTCCGAAGGGTATCCAGTTCCGGATATTTTTTAAGATTGTGTTTGACGTAGCTCAAGACGCGAGGGATATCGGTTAAGAATTTTGGGTTGCCTTTCACCAGATCAATGTATACAAACCGGCCAGCAGCCTTCAAATTTCGTTGAATACTCGTCAAATCAAACAGTCGTCGGAACTCGGCACGATTAGCCCAGACGAAACGTCGTTCGGCCAGCTGGTCGAGGTAGTACCCCACTAAATCGTCAACGAGGGCTTCGTCGAGCTGAATGTAGGCATCCCGCAGCAGTGAGGCAAGATCGTAGGTCGCCGGTCCCATCAAGGCATCCTGAAAGTCGATGACGCCGAGCCGCAAACCATCGACCATCAAATTGCGAGAGTGGTAATCACGATGGGTGAAGACGCGTGACTGCCCGGCCAGCAGCTCCGCAATCTTCTCGAACTCGCGTCTTATCGTCGTGGCGTCCTCATCGGGCAACGGTCTGCCGTTGCGCGCCACGATTCCATACTCCAGAAAATGATCGAATTCCCACATCAACAATGGTACGTCGAAGCTACGGTGAAACGCCAAGCATCCGGGATCCGCCGGTGTCGTGGCATTGATCTGTATCTGGACGAGGACGTTGATCGCCTGCTTGTACCTCGCCTCCAAGCTCGTGCCATCCGCCTGACCGACGGCCTCCGCCAACGTCACATCTCCAAAATCCTCCAGATAGAGCAGCCCTGCCGATTGATCATGGTAGTGGAGTCTAGGCACCGGCACGTTCACCTTGGCCAAATGCGACATGATGTTGACAAACGGCAGTTCGGAGATCTGGTGTATTCCCCCGCTCACCGCCTCTTCCGATTGTTTGAATCCTTCCGGCTCAGCCAGTTGCATTACGATCAGGGAATGCGGTGGTCCACCAGCAACGGCGGCTCGATAGTAGCGCCGATTGGAGGCATCTCCTGCCAATGGCGTCAGAGTCCTCAACAAGAGGCCAGGGGGAAGACGAGTCTCGACGACCTGAGCGATAAGTGTTTGATCGGGAGGAGAGAGTGGTGCCTTGGCAGAGATTGGGTTGGCCGGCAACATACTCAGCGAATTATAGCGAGCGTCCCGCGACTTGTCACGAACACCACCTATCCGATCGGCCCTACGGCAGCGCTTCCGGAATCGAACTCACCGGTCTGAGATTCACTACCCGATGCATGGCGACCGCTCCGACCGCGGCTCCGATCGTATCCGCCAGCCAATCGAGCCAACTTGATTCTCGAAACGGAACGAACGCTTGGTGAACCTCGTCGCTCAGCCCATACAACGAGGTCAGTAGAATGGCTGCCGGAATCGCTTGCCGACTCCATGAATCAGACCCACTTCCACGAATCGCCCTGTAGCACAACGCGCCCAATACCGCATATTCGACGGCATGCAAGACCTTATCACTGAAATACGTGACGAACGGTACATGGGTTTCAGGATGAGACTGTGCGGATAGATAGAAAATAAGCCCGGCATATCCGCACACCGGCCCCCAATACCGAAAGAATGTCGCCATATCAACTCCTCACATGACGGTCGATCACAAATTCACCAGCGGATTGCATGCTCATACCCCCTATGACATACTCGCCGAAAGAAAGGGGAACGCGACACTGATGAAGCATGTCCACGTGTGTTTCCTGTGGCATATGCACCAACCCTATTACACCGATCCCGTAGCTGGATCGGCCAGCATGCCGTGGGTACGTCTGCATGCGACCAAGGCCTATTATGACATGGCTGCTTTGTTGGAAAAATTTCCTGCTGTTCGCGCCACATTCAATTTTACCCCATCTCTTCTCTTACAGTTACAGGAAATCGGCACCGGCAAGATCCTCGACCTTTTTCTGGAACATGCACAACGCCGAGCGGCTGGTCTCACTCTTGAAGAAAAGGCCTTCCTGGTCCGTCATTTCTTTTCGGCCAATTGGGCGACGATGGTACGACCCTATCCACGATACCATGAGTTGCTGGTGAAACGGGGATTGGACATACAGGGGCATGATCTCCACCGTCTCGCCCATCAATTTTCCACACAAGAGCTGCTGGATCTGCAAGTTTGGCACAATCTCGCCTGGTTCGGGTACGGCACCGTTCAACAATATCCTCGTCTGGCCGCGCTGCGCCAGAAAAATCGCGGCTTCACCGAGGACGACAAGCAGGAAGTATTGGAACTGCAACGGATGGCCGTGCGAGAAATTCTCCCCCTGTACCGACGGCTTATGGAGCGGGAACAAATCGAACTGACCACGACTCCGTTCTATCATCCGATTCTGCCGCTGGTCATCGACACTGATATCAACCGGCGGGCCAGGCCGGATCTCCCCCTGCCCGCTCGTTTCCACGCCCCAGATGATGCCGCAGCTCAACTTCAACAGGCCGTCGATTTTCATCATCAAACATTCGGCCGGCCTCCTGTCGGTTTGTGGCCATCAGAGGGATCGGTGTGTCCCGAAATGCTTCCTCTTATCCATCAGGCCCGCCTTCGCTGGTTTGCCACGGACGAAGGCATCCTTGCACGCTCTCTGGGAATGTGTGGCCGTCCATGGCATCGACAGTCCGCGCTCTATCAACCTTATCGCATCGGTGAAGCCGAGCATTCCTTGACCGCACTGTTTCGCGACCGCGAGATCTCCGACGCGTTCGGATTCGTCTATCACAAGACAACTCCCGAATCCGCAGCCGAGGATGTCCTGCGGCGTGTGCGAGGCATCCTCCATGATGTCTCACAAGATACGATCGTCATCGCCATCGTGTTGGACGGCGAAAACCCGTGGGAACACTATCACGACGGCGGTGAACGATTCCTTTCGCTCCTGTACGAGGCGTTCACGAACCATAGACTGGATCAACCGGGACAGATCGTGGTCCAAACATCGACGATTTCCGATGCGATCGCTTCCGCTCAGCCCATGCAGCAGCTGCCCTGTCTCCATTCAGGCTCCTGGATCAATTCCGACTACAAGATCTGGATTGGGCACCATGAAGACAATCGTGGATGGGATCTCCTCGGTCATACCCGCACACAGCTCATGAATCTCGCGCCAAGTCTTCCGCCTGACCGCGCGCGGGCGGCCTGGCAAGAACTGTACGCCGCCGAGGGCAGTGACTGGTTCTGGTGGTACGGTGATGATTTCGATACCGATTTTAAGCCTGAATTCGACCGGCTCTTTCGAACTCATCTCCGCAATGTCTGGACCTATATGGGCATTCCGCCTCCAGACCAACTGAACAATCCCATCTGCACCAGGGACATCGCCTCCTGGTCCGATTCGATTCAACAGCCGCTCGCCCTGCTGAATCCCACGATCGACGGCATGGTGACCGATTTTTTCGAATGGCGCGGCGCGGGAAACATCGGTACGCGACCCCCGCTTGGCGCCATGTGGAAAGCCGACGGGCTCTTTACCGCGATCCGATTCGGCTGGAACATGGATCACCTCGTGATGAGATTCGACCCCGACGAAACGAGCCGCACCCGACAGGGCCTCGATGTCGACATTACTCTGCAAGGGCCTCAATTCACGTTTCGGCTTCTGTTTCCGCTTTCTTCCTCGCCGGGCCCGAAGGCATTTCTCTTGTCTCGCCGAACCCAGACCGATGCCTGGCAGGAAATCGGTTCTTATGGCTCGATCAAAGCCCACGCTATTTTAGAGTTAGCGGTCCCTTGGAAAGAGTTGTGCTTGGAACAAGGAAATGCGGTCCAGGTCTCGATCATCGTCCGAGAACAGGGTCTTGAAGTGGCCCGCTATCCCGGCCATGGCTCGGCCATCCTTACCGTCCCCGGGCCGGAATTTGAGGCCGGACTGTGGAGAGTTTAGGAGAAACAGTGCTGTGGATTGCGTGCTGGGTTTTGAGTTGTGAAATCGGTCTGTGTCCGGGACACTGACCACTCAGGACTGAGCACGTAGAACTTTTCAAAGAGAGTGGAGAGCACATGCCTGATTTAAGACGTGATCCCGTTGTGGGCCGCTGGGTAATCATTTCCACAGAACGAAGGGGCCGTCCACATGACTTCGTCAAACCCCAACAGACCCGACCTGTTTCCACCGCCCTCTGTCCCTTTTGCCCGGGACAGGAACGGCTCACACCGAAAGAAATCATGGCCTATCGACCGCAGTCGGGCGGACCCAATTCTCCCAACTGGACCGTGCGTGTCGTCCCGAATAAATTTCCCGCGTTGCAAGTCGAAGGTGACATGGGGCGCGAGGGGGTGGGTCTGTACGACCGCATGAACGGCGTGGGCGCTCACGAGGTCATCATCGAAACACCCAACCATGTCGAAGGCCTCGTAGATCTCCCGAGCAAGAAGATCGAGGACATGCTGTGGGCCTATCGAGACCGAATGATCGATCTCAGAAAGGATCTGCGGTTCCGCTACATTCTCATTTTCAAAAACCACGGTGTATCCGCCGGTGCGACACTGGAACACAGCCATTCTCAGCTCATCGCCCTACCGATCGTCCCGACCAGCGTTCAAGAGGAGCTTGACGGATGCCGCAATCATTTTCAGCAGAAGGAGCGTTGCATCTACTGCGACATCCTCAGGCAGGATCTCTCGGATGGAAATCGGATCGTCGCCGAGAATCCGGAGTTTCTCTGTATGACGCCGTTCGCGCCGCGGTTTCCATTCGAAATGTGGATTCTTCCCAAGCGTCACGCGGCGTATTTTGAGGAAAGTCAGAAGTCGCAGTTCGAATTTCTGGCTCCCATCCTCTCGGAATCGCTGCGCCGCATGGACAAAGTGTTGTCTCGCCCCCCATACAACTTCATCCTGCATAGCTCTCCCCTTCACGAGAAGACCGGCGATTACTACCATTGGCACCTGGAGATCATCCCCAAACTGACGCAAGTTGCAGGCTTCGAATGGGGCACCGGCTTCTACATTAATCCGGTGTCACCGGAAGAAGCCGCGACGTTTCTCCGCGAAGCGGTGATCTAAGTGCCGACCCGCTTTCGTCTTGAAGATCCCATTCTCAGAGAGATCCTTCGCCGCATTGAACAGATCATTCGTCGTGGGGGCGGGAGGGTCTGGCTGGTTGGCGGCTCAGTCCGCGATCTCGCGCTCGGTCGACAGCCTCGGGATCTGGACCTCGAAGTCCTTGGGCTCTCGCCTGGTCAAGCCTACGCACTGCTGGCCGACCACTTCCCCGTGCAATTCGTCGGAAAAGCGTTCCAGGTCTTCAAACTGCAAGGTCTGCCGGTCGATCTTTCCATTCCTTCCCGCATGCTCACCGACGATACCTCCCTCCCTGGCTTGCTCAGGCAAAGCGCGCCCGACATGCTCATCGATGAGGCGTTGGCGCGGCGAGACTTCACCATCAATGCGATGGCCTGGGATCCGGACACCATGGAGCTTCGCGATCCCTTCAACGGTCGCGAGGATCTTGAGTTGCGAACATTGCGTCACACGTCCAACCGATTCGCCGAAGATCCGCTGCGCGTCTTGCGCGGCATGCAGCTGTCTGCCCGCTTTGATCTCACGGTTGCGCCGGAAACAGTGGCCCTGTGCCGAACATTGTCCCAGGAGGCTCAACCGAGCGAGCGTCTGTGGGAAGAATGGAAGAAGCTGCTCCTTCAAGGACGCAAGCCATCGCTGGGTTTGCAGTTCTTACGTCACTGCGGCTGGCTCCGTTTCTATCCAGAGCTCGCGGCGCTTGGAGGCTGCCCGCAAGATCCCCTCTGGCACCCCGAAGGCGACGTCTGGATTCACACACTCCACTGCTTGGACTGGTTCGCAACGGAGCGAACCGGAGATGAACCGGACGATCTTGCCGTCGGATTGGGCATACTCTGCCATGACTTCGGCAAACCGGCCACGACCAGAGAGGAATGTGGGCAGGTAACCTCACGAGGACATGAATCGGAAGGAGAAGGCCCAACGACACGTTTTCTTGAACGACTGACCAATCGGCAGGACCTCATCGATGAGGTGGTCGCTCTGGTGTGTTGCCATCTTCGTCCCCGTGCACTCCATAACGCCAACGCTTCGGACAGCGCCATCCGTCGCTTGGCGAAGCAAGTCCACCGTATCGACCGATTGGTGCGCGTGGCTCGGGCGGACCACGCAGGGCGGCCGCCGAAACAGTTTGATGGATTTCCCGCCGGCGAGTGGCTGTTGGCCCGGGCACAGCAGCTGGCGGTGGACCGTCGGGCTCCCCTTCCCCTTGTCATGGGCCGTCACCTGTTGGAATTGGGAATCCGGCCAGGTCCTGACATGGGCCGACTCCTTGAGGACTGTTATGAGGCGCAACTTGATGGAGACTTTGAAACGCTGGATGAAGGCCTCACCTACGTAAAGAATCGACTGTCCGCTCGGTGCTGATCAGCTCCTTCCTCCCACCTTTCAAACGCTCACTCGTAGTTCCTGACAGGCTTGCCCCTTGGTGGCTGGAGCGCGTATCATCCTCCCATGCAGGTGCAGTTGAATCACCCATCACGGTCGATCGAAATCAAAGGGCCGAAGCGAGCCAAAGATCTACTGCGCGAATTGAATCTTCTAGCTGAAGCACACCTGGTGATTCGAGGCGACGAATTAGTGACTGAAGACGAGATGCTTTCCGACAAAGACCAGATCGAAATCCGTCCGGTGATTTCGGGAGGGTAAGGATCGTTCAAATTTTGTCATAACGAACACCCTGCTACGGCCCGATCGAGGATGGCGCCGCCGAAATACTGAACGTAGAAATAGGAACACGAATATATCCGATTTCTACCTGAACACCCCAAACTATCCCGCTCCATGGCTGGCCAGATCTAGCCTCTTTCTCGAAGCCATACGTTGATCTCCTCGAACGGATTTGCAACCGATTAAAGGAAGAAGGTGATCGCAAAGGGTCTGCCGATCACCAGGCTCGCTATAGAAATGAGGCAGTTTAGTCGTACCGATACCATTCTGCTACATCGCCATGTAGGATTAATCATTCGCGGCTTCATGAGAGGAATTTCCTAACTTGCTGATTCCTAAATGGTCTGCGTTTCATCTTGCGAATAGAGCAGAACGGCACTACCTTTGCTGACCATTCGGGTAAGTGCCAAGTGAATGGCACACATTCTTATAACTTTCTTACAGGGGGGTATCTCATAATGAAGAGCATGTTGATGGCAGTTATGGCAGTGGCAGTGGCAGTGACTTTTAGCGCACCAACCTTCGCCAGTGAAAAGAAGGAGGAGAAGAAGAGCGGGCACGTAGTGGTGTACGGCGACGAGAAGAAGGACAAGGGCGGCAAGGCAGACGAGACCTACAGTGAGAAGAAGGAAGAGAAGAAGGGCGGCCATGCCGACACCTTCGGCGAAAAGAAGGACGAAAAGAGCGGCAAGTAAGACTCAACTTCGTAGAGCTGGGATGGGGGGCTTTCTACACAGTAGGAAGCCCCCTTACGGTTCGTCTCACGGAGCAGCGCCTCGCTCCCCAAAGGCAGTCCCTCCAAGAGTAACAAATTCTAGCCAAGTCGTACGATTCTGACTGCGACCAGGCGAGCCTCATCCCGCTGATCGTCCTGGCAACCCCCTGTCATCTCTTGTAGATCCACGTAGTTCGGTGGGAATATTTCCACGCTGACAGCGGTACAAACTTTGCCGGTAGACTTCCGAACGGACTGCCACAACCAAGGAGTTCGACATGGAGCTACCGAGATCGATGACCAGCAAGTCTCGTTGGCTTCTGTTCTGTTTGCTTCCGTTCGTTATCATAGCGTGCGCCTCGTCTGATTCCGCGCCAACCAGTGGAACGGCCACGCTTTCGTGGAATGCGAGCGGAGGACCGGACCTTGAAGGATACAAGGTCTATCAGGCAACAGCCTCAGGGGGGTATGGTGCACCGATTGCTACCGTGACCATGGACTTCACGAGTTACACCGTAACTACTCTGGACGCCGGCACTACCTATTTCTTCGCAGTCACCGCGTACAATTCGGATGGGGCCGAAAGTTCTTTCTCAAACGAAGTGAGCAAGACTATCCGCTGATCAACCGTCGCCGAACCTCGAATCCAGACTTTTCCGGTGTTCGTCCCTTGACCCTCACTCTCCGAGAACTGTATAACCACTGACTCTGGTACGTGCTGAGATCAACGTGCTGAGGCAGGAGTCCATCCTTAACCATCGTCGTCAATTGCCTCGTATCTCAGAGATGCGCCCGTAGCTCAATGGATAGAGCACCAGACTACGGATCTGGGGGTTACAGGTTCAAGTCCTGTCGGGCGCACCAAACCTCGCCGGCGCTTCTTTTCATGTCTCGCTGACGGATCTGGGCATACCTGATTCAGTCCTGTCGGGCGCACCAAACCTCGCCGGCGCTTCTTTTCATGTCTCGCTGACGGATCTGGGCATACCTGATTCAGTCCTGTCGGGCGCACCAAACCTACTGGCTTCTCCTTGGTTACCAAGACCTCCGGCTTGCCTTATTTTCACTCGGCACCTCCTTGTATGTACTTCTGTCAAGTATTCCGTCTCCTGCATGATTCACAACGACCATGCTGTCGGAGAACGATCTCCGGACCAGCATTGAGGTCAAGGTCGCGCTGGCAAAGGACGTCGCCGTCGGTCAGCGCAACAATCGATACAGCGTGGGGGAGTTGTGGCTGCATGAATGCGAGGGTAATACCTAGTAGTGTGAATTCACATGTTTGGAGTAAGACGAACGAGGAGGGTTTTGTCATCAGCTCAATGTGAAGGACAGAGTCCGCCTCGCAAGCAGTGCTGAGGAACCCTGGTTCTCTTCACAAAGGGAAGACCCAGAGTGGAAGTCTTGTTTGACGATAATCACGCGCTGGTACGGCGAGGTCTTCCCTCCGTGATGGCGGCCTATAACGCTCTTCAGGCCATTACGGAAGATCGAAATGGTGCCGAGGCGGTCAAGCTCGCCGGAGACCTACGTCCACAGGTGGCGGTGATGGACATCAACATGCCGAGAATGAACGGAATCGATGCCACGGCATACCAGAACTCGTTCGTGTGAAGTCGCCCTCGCTGCGATGAAAGGGATAACACCAGTTTTCTTCGCTTTTGGATTGTCCACGTTGTTGATGTCCTCGGATTGCCCCGCAGGGACTGGGGATTCGCTCAACCCGTCCGGCAGAACAACCGATAGCCTACGTTCGGGAAAGACCGGTGAACGAACAGGACGCTCCGGCCTTGACAATACGCCGGCTGGTGGCACATTGCCCGGAGGGACAGTGCCGGGTGGCACGTTGCCTGGTGGGACTCTTTCTGGTGGAACCGTCCCGGGAGGAACATTTCCCAATAAGACCTTGCCAGGAGGAACGGTGCCTGGCGGCATGGTGCCCGGCGGCACGCTACCAGGAGGCACAGTGCCAGGTGGTACAGTGCAAAGTAAGAAACTTCCCGGCGAATAGCCGTGGCCGGGACTTCTCCGGGATACAGCAGGTCTTTAGCGGATTTTGGGTAACTGAAGCACAGCAATCGAGCGGGCTTTGAGGTCAACCGCTTCTCCGCCCCGCAGCTGTGTGCGATCTTCCTGTTCTTCGACATCGCTGGTATAGAGGAATATTTCCCATCAAACTCCATGCTGATGCGTGGAAAGGACCAAGAGAAACTGTTCGTGGTGAGCATTGAATAGCAGCAGCACGTCCTGGTCTGTCACGTGGGCGGGCCTTGCGTCTCGCTCATGCCCGCTCATCGGGGTTGGTCTCAAACTCGACAAGCTCTCGTTAGGCCAAAGAATCTTCATCGCGCCGCGGCGCAAAGTTTGATCGACAAGGGCTATCGCTCCTCCGATGTGCATTCAGGGCTCACAGCCGTCGAGCGGAAAAGAGAACATTGAAATGCAAACCCAGTTCCGGCGATGATCGACACATTGCCGAGAACAGAAGGAGGAACTGTCATGAATTGGGAAGCGCCTTCATTTGTCGAGATAAAAATGGACGCCGAGATCAACTCGTACCAAGATGATTTTCGAGACATCCCTGACGAGAAGGAACCACCGACGGAGACGCCGATCACCACCACTCGTCAAGCATAGTAATGAGTGGATGCGATGCTCCTTCGTGTTCTAGGGTCGGCCGCCGGAGGCGGATTTCCACAGTGGAACTGCGCCTGTGTGAATTGCGGAGGCATGCGGAAAGGGCTGATTGCTGCGAGCCCTCGGACGCAAGAATCTGTCTGCCTCAGCGCGGACGATGGTAACTGGTTTCTCGTCAACGCCTCTCCGGACGTTCGCGCTCAGATCGAAAACTTCGGCGCCCTCCATCCACGTCGATCACGTTCTACGCCGATCCAAGCCATTTTTTTGACCAACGGAGATCTGGACCACTGTTTGGGACTCCTCTCGCTCCGGGAGAATCACCGGCTCGTCCTGTATGCGACCGATTCTGTGCGTCGCGGATTCACCGAAGGCAATGTCTTGTATCGGACGCTTCAGCGTTTCACCGAACAGGTCACGTGGCGGACGCTGAAGCTCGATGTTGAGGAACCGGTGCTGCTTGCGGACGGAAGGCCGTCGGAGCTGACGGTGACAGCTGTGGCCGTTCCAGGCAAACTTCCAATTCATCTGGAAGGCCTCGTCTCATCCAGCGAAGCGGACATGAATGTGGGCCTTCGCTTTCGCCAATCAACCAACGGGAGAATGCTGGCCTATTTCCCCGCCGTCGGCCGGGTCACGTCCTCGGTTCTCAATGCGCTCGAAGGAGCCGGTTGCGTCATGTTCGACGGGACCTTTTGGTCGAGCGATGAACTATCCGCGCCGGGCTTCCTTGCAAAATCGGCGGAAGATCTCGCACATTGCCCTGTGGGTGGATCGGAGGGAAGTCTTTCGAGCCTTTCGAACATTGCCGCTCCTCGCCGGGTGTTCATCCACATCAACAACACCAATCCCATGTTAAGAGAGGATTCTCACGAACGAAAACTCGTTGAGGCGGCACGGTGGGAAGTCGCATGGGACGGAATGGAGCTCCTATTATGACGATGGAGAATGACCACCATCGGGATCGGCTCACACAGGATGCTTTCATCGAGTGGCTCAAGCGGGAAGGTTCTCGTCACTACCATGATCACCATCCGTTCCATGAGCTGATGCACAACGGAAGTTTGACGAAGACCCAGCTCCAGCAGTGGGTACTGAACCGCTACTACTATCAAACGCGCATCCCCATCAAGGATGCCCTCATTGTTTCGAAATCCGAGGATCCGGCTTTTCGACGGATGTGGCTCCGTCGCATCCGGGACCATGACGGCGAACAGGAAGGAGAAGGAGGACTCGCCCTATGGCTTGAGTTGGCTCGAGGCGTCGGCCTCGACGTCGATGAAGTGAGGAATTTCCGATACGTACTCCCGGGAATCAGGCTCGCGTGCGACGACTATGTCCGGTTCGTCCGGGAGGCTCCGCTTCTCGAGGCTGTAGCCTCCTCGCTCACGGAATTGTTTGCGCCTTCCCTCATGACGCGGCGCCTCGAAGCATGGAAACAACATTATCCCTGGGTACGCTCGGAGTCTCTGGAATATTTTCAGTTGCGCATCGCTCGTGCAACGCTCGATTCGAACCAAGCTGTTGAATTCGTGGTTCAGCACGCGACCAACTATGCTCATCAAGAGGGATGTGTGAGGGCCCTGGTCAAGAAGGCCGACATTTTGTGGACCATGCTCGATCACCTCTCTATGGCCTATGTCGAAACGAGATCAGAACGAAAGCGAACTGCTCATGATTCTCACCACAGTCAGACCTCGGCTTAGTCCAAAAGTTCGCCTTAAATTCGATCGGCGTACCGGTCGGTACCTGCTCCTGTACCCCGAAAGGGGACTCGAACTGAACGACACGGCCATGGCAATTGCACGTCTGTGCACGGGCGAATGGACGGTCGATGACATGGTGGATCATCTCACCCAAGTCTATGTTGACGTAGCTCCTGACGAAATGAGGCGAGATGTGTGCGGATTTCTGGATGTCCTTGCCGATCGCGGCCTGCTTCAGCACGTGTCATGAGCAACGAGTATCGCCCCTATACATTGATTGCTGAACTCACCTATCGGTGTCCGCTTCGCTGCCCCTACTGCTCGAATCCGTCGGACCTTGCAGAACATGGGGATGAAATCGACACCGACACCTGGCTTCGGGTCTTTCATGAAGCCGAAGAACTTGGCATAGTTCAACTCAACCTCACAGGCGGCGAGCCGTTGCTGAGGGATGATCTGGAACTACTCATCGAGGAGGCCCGCAAGCTCGAACTGTATACGAACCTCATCACGAGTGGAATTCCGCTCACGTTCGAGCGGCTCTCGCGACTTCGCACATTGGGACTGAATGGCGTGCAAGTATCCATCCAAAGTCCGACATCCTCCGTATCGGACCGAATCGCCGGAGCGCCGTCGTTCAACCGCAAACTCGACGCCATGCAGTGGGTTACATCGCTCGGACTTCCATTGACCATGAACGTCGTGCTCCATCGAGAGAACATCTCTGAAGTCGAAGAGATCATCGCTCTAGCCGAACGCGTTTCCGCCGATCGGCTCGAATTGGCGAATACGCAGTATCTTGGATGGGCATTGAAGAATCGCGTGGGGCTCCTACCCACTCGGGAGCAGATCGAGCGAGCGCGAACCGTAGCGGCTGAGGCCAAAGCACGCCTTCGTGGGAGAATGGAGGTGCTCTTTATCACGCCGGACTATTACTCCGAACACCCCAAATCCTGCATGGAAGGGTGGGGGCGCCGGTTCATCGTGATCAATCCGGAAGGGCTCGCGTTGCCCTGTCATCTGGCGCATACGATAGCAGGATTGCATTTTGAGCATGTCACGCGGCGCCGGCTCGCTGAGATCTGGCATCATTCAGCGGGATTCAACCGATTCCGTGGCGAGGATTGGCTACCCGATTCTTGTAAGGCCTGTGAACGCCGTGCCATAGACTTCGGAGGCTGTCGCTGTCAGGCTTTTCATGTCATGGGGGATGCCGGCCTGACCGATCCTGTCTGCTCTCTCGCTCCTGGCCATGACCGCATTGAGTCGGCAAGGGCTCAGGCCAATCGCACGACTGAAATCCCCGTCCTGTTCAATTATCGGACCGGTCGAGGATGCTCTTCGCGATGACCCGACGTATGAATGCCAGTCTGATCATTTTGCTTGTGCTGACCCTGTCCATCGGTGTGTTCGCTTTGGCAAGAGATCCTTCTTTGCCGCTGCAGGGACTCTATGCGAGCGGCCGACTCTTCGAAAGCGTTTGGGTCGAATTGCTGTTGGGCTTCCTTATCGCCGGGTTTGTCGAGGTGCTTATTTCCCCGGCTCAGATCACCGCGTGGTTGGGAACTGCATCCTCGATACGCGGAATCCTTATGGCGTGGATGGCTGGCTTGGTGATTCCCGGAGGACCCTATCTTTTGTTTCCCCTGGCGGCGAGTCTCTGGAAAACCGGGGTATCCCCCGGCGCCTTGATCGCTCTGATTACCGCCAAAACCTTGGTCAGTCCCATCAGAATGCTGACTTATGAAGCTCCTCTGTTGGGGTGGCGTTTGACCATCGCTCGGTGTTTGCCCGCTCTCTTGGTTCCTCCGATGATGGGGATACTGGGACAGTGGATCTTTAATCTATTCGCGAGGAAGGCATCATGAACACAAACCGCGTGAGAAAGAGCAGAGCCATGAATCGTATTATCGGGTCGGTCTGCGCTTCGCTGATGCTGGTCTTCTCCGGGAGCCGGATCGAAGCCCGCTCTCTTCCCCTCGAGACAATCAAACTTCCCCCTGGCTTTACCATCGCCGTCTACGCGGATAATGTTCCGAATGCGCGGGGTATGGCGCTAGGACAAGACGGCACCCTCTTTGTCGGCACAAGAGACAAAGGGGATGTCTATGCTGTGTCGGACAAGAACGGTGATCAGCGTGCAGACGAAGTGTTGACGATCGCTCGCGGGTTGCATATGCCGGTGGGCGTGGCCTATCGAAACGGCTCGCTCTATGTTTCCGCCGTCGATCGCATCCTGCGGTTCGATGATATCGACACACAATTGAAACACGTGCCACCACCGGTGGTCATCGCGGACCACTTCCCCAAAGAGACCAGTCACGGATGGAAGTTTATCGCCTTCGGTCCCGATGGAAAACTCTATGTGCCGGTGGGAGCACCGTGCAATATCTGTGAGCCCGATCCCGATCGCTATGCTCTCATCAGCAGTCTCAATCCGGATGGGAGCGGATACGAGATAGTGGCCCGTGGTGTCCGAAACTCGGTCGGTTTTGATTGGGACCCGAACACCCATGACTTATGGTTCACCGACAATGGACGGGATCATCTCGGCGACAATCAACCGCCGGATGAACTCAACCGTGCGACGAAGTCGGGGCTGCACTTCGGCTATCCCTATTGCCATGGGGGAACGATCCCGGATCCTCAGTACGGCCGCAAACATGCTTGCCGAGAATTCACGGCGCCTGCGGCCGCTCTGGGTCCTCACGTCGCACCCCTGGGCATGCGTTTTTACACCGGCACCATGTTCCCCAAGGAGTATCGGCATCAGATTTTTATCGCCGAACATGGGTCGTGGAATCGGAGCGAGAAAATCGGATATCGGATCACTCTTGTGTCACGAGATGAGCAAGGGCGAACACGATATTCGGTCTTTGCAAAAGGATGGCTTCAAGGCGAAAAGGCATGGGGCCGTCCTGCCGACATCCTCGTCATGCCGGATGGTGCCCTGCTGGTCTCAGACGATTCGGCAGGCGTGATCTATCGAATCACCTACAGCGAACCCTAGCAGGACGCTGAGAACGTCCGCAAAATAGGCTCTTTGATAAAAGGTTTCTTGAGAGTCGGCAGTGCTCGACTTGGTCGCCGGTTCAGACCATTCGTCGCGCCTTGCCTACGTTCAGACTCGATAACGTAGAAAAAGATGCCCCCGCTTGGCCCATTTCACGGACTGCAGCGCTCCCCAGATAGCCTGTTCGGGAGCTAACTCGATCGGATCAGAAAAGGCCGGACGTTCTCCGGTCCGACCACGCCCGACGATTTGAGGGGACATGGTGAGAAATAGTTCGTCAACCAGCGATCGCTTCAGGAAAGACGAAAACAACGCCGGTCCCCCTTCATGGAGAAGTAGATTCACTCGATACTCGGCATGGAGCAGCGCAACCATATTGGATGGATCGATCCTCTCTTCGCCGGGAAGGAGGCGGACAGTGGCCGGCAACGTTGCTCCGTATCTTTGATGCAAACGCGCGGCGCCTTGTTGAGTTGTCAGTACCAGGCTGCGGATCTCTTCGTGCCTAAATAATGGTTGGTCCAGGTCAACGTGACCCCTGCCGCTCACCACGACGTTCAAAGGATGAAGCGAACGCTTACCTACGCGTTTGCGAAAGGCGTGAAATTCCTTCTTGAATTGAGGGTACACGAAGCCCGCGGTCCACACATGCCCGGGCGCGTTCCGAAACGTGTCTTCTCCAATCACGACTGCGTCGGCCCAGGCTCGTAACAGACCCATAATAAACGTGTCTTCTTCATTCCTACCGCTGATCTCCGCACCTCCCGATTGGCCGGGAATCTTCAGGGACACAATGCCGTCCAATGTCTGAACAAAGTTGGCGATGATCAGCGGCCTGCTCAATGAATTGCTGAAGAACAATTCGCCGTCATAAGCCTCGCGCAGAATCTTCGTCAGGCAGGGAGAGGGGGCGGCTTCGGTTCCATCGTATAGCGTTCTAATTTCCAATATCTCTCCAGAGTGAGGCCAGGCTGCAGATGTCTACATCGGTTTTGATTGTGATGCGGCTGCAGCAGGTTGGCTGATTTTGGTTCTGGATGGGTTCGTTGCCATCAGCAAACAAGCGGAAGTGTAAAGCCGCTCCAGCACTAAACGGCAAAGGCACGAGCGATAACGATGAATGATGGGTTCACACAGACTCACAAGTTCGGCTGATCTTCGCCGGGGAGTCTCTTGCTGGGCACTGTGCCGCCCGGCACCGTTCCACCGGGAAGCGTACCGCCCGGCACCGTCTCATTTGGAAATGTCCCACCCGGCAGTGTTCCGCCAGGCACTGTGCCGCCTGGTATCGTGCCGCCAGATGGAGTACCACCCCGCAACGTTCCGCCGGGCACTGTGCCTCCCGGCAAGGTGCCACCTTCGGGCGTATTGTCCAATCCAGCCACCTCAGGTCCCCTGAATCCCATTTCGCCTGATCGCACGCCGCCAGCCAGGCCGTCACGGACAACTGATGGTCCCTCGGCTCCCCATGCTGGAACGGCCATCCATGCAGCGGACAAGCCGATCCCGAGACAAAGCCCCACGCATCCATCAATGATCCATCGATCTGTGTTTATTCGATGATTCACTTTTCACCCCCCTGGTCAATACGACGAAAGGCGCAATCTGCTTTTACTTGCCGGTTTTTCGTCAGACCTTGGATTGTTGGCCCGGTGACTCGATGAAATCTTTGGATCGCCTCAAGTCTCCATTCGACACTCGCATCCGTTACGGGTTCGTCTGCAACGAGTAGTTCACTTGGCGCATCTTTTTTCTAGGCGTCTGTAGATCCGGAAGAGTCGAGACGATCCACTGCTTGGTGTCCTGATCCTGCATGGTCTTCACACGTCGCTGAAACTCATCCACCGTGGCTTCGGAGCTTCTAGAATATGAGCCATATGCCACGGTCACAGGCATGAAGGAGAGAAAGCTCAACATACCGTTCTCCTCTACAGTTGGGTACCGATGCTGAACGATCAAGTCGTTTCCTTTCCATTTTCTCACACCTGCCGTCCGGCTATTCGTCAAAAACCTTCGTTTGTTCGAGTTCGCGCCGGCTCCACCTCGACCCACGACAGCGTCACGACATGCTGTGACACTCACATCGTCTGTATTTTACTGTCCTTGAAGGCGGATGAGAACTAGCAGATTCCCGAGAACTGAGCACATAGACGTAGTTGTGCATGTATCCGGCATCTCCTGCTGGGCTACGTTCGTAGACGATTTTGGCGCACAATAAAGCAAGACGAGATCAAGCTGGTTATCGGTTCTCGACGGGGACCGGTTCGTGGGAATGATCGTGCGCAAGGATTTGTTAAAGTTTCGCGGATTTCGCCTGGGTTTATAGGAAATGCAGAACGCCACGTGAATCTGCGAGTTGAATCGAGGAATGAGCTTGTTTGACTGGAGAACAGCATGGCTGGGAACCAAACCGACTTTGTCCTACTCATGACAACACCATGAGTGAACGGGTGCGGTTAACAATGCTGTGCGATCGAGACAGCCTAGCTGTGGCCAACGAGTGGGCGCGGGCGACGCTCCAGCTTTATCGGCAGGCTGTGCGGAATCCAGAACATTTCGCATCACAGGCTGACTGGAAAGCACGCTTTGACCAGAGCATGCGGGAACTGGCCACGTTCATAGAACGTGGAACCTTCGATACCCATGGGAGGCATTCATGACAATCGCACTCCATCACACCATCGTACCCGCGCGTGACGAGGTACAAGGCCTAACGGCACAGCCCGACGTACGGGAAGCTGAGGGTTGAGGATTTGGACGTCCACATGAATACAGCATCATGATGATGTTCCCTGGTAGCAAGCTGCCGGCGATACCTTCACCATGACGTCACCACGTTATTTCAAATACCGAACTCACCATACTTCGAAAGGAATCACAGCATGCACCGGAACTGTCCCCGAGTGCGATAACGTCTGCGTACTAAAACCCTTCGAATAGTTCGAGTGAAGAGATCTTCATCGCGGGTTCATCCTTGGTTCATACGTATTGGTTACGTTGCTTCCAGGAAGATCCCTAGCTCTACGGGTGTGCCGTGGAAAGTCAAAGCGTAGGATCTCAACAGTTTCGCACACCAAAGCAATTCTGATCCGTTTGCTGGCTCCATAGTGGACGGCCTGGCAAAGGGTCGCGGTCAACAGGAGCCTGTTATGGATAAGCTTCTCGCAAGTGATTCGAATCAGCCTTCCGTCAACCACCCAAGTCTCTCATCAGAGACCTTCACTGGCTATGGCGCATGGGAATGGGACATCGTCAGCGGGGATGTGCAATGGTTCGGTATCTCCGAGTGGTTGTTCGGCTCGTTGTCCGAGCCGGGCAACCGCAATATCCAAGTCTTCACGGACAATCTGCATCCGGATGATCGCACGCGCGTGTGGCAGACCCTGAACAGCCTTATGGCTCGACGACAGATACCGTACGGCGACGAATATCGGTTCATCCTACCCGACGGGAGCGTGCGATGGATAAGCGCCATGGGGCGCTTCTATTACGATGATGCCGGAAAAGCCGTCCGAATGACCGGTGTCGCACAGGACATTACCGAGCGGAAGCAGACTGAAGCGAGACTTTTAGAAAATGAGGAGCGGCTGAGTCTGGCACAGTCTGCTGCGAATATCGGCTCTTTTGATTGGAACATTCAGGCACAAACGATCGTCTGGTCGCGGGAGATGGAACGAATTTGGGGCCTTCCTGTCGGTGGGTTCGGAGGAACCTACCAGCACTGGCGGCGACAGATTCATCCGGACGATATGGAGGAGGCCGAACGAATCATTCGCCGTTCGTTGGGGAATCCCGAAATCTCTTACAAGTATGAGCACCGCATTATTCGACCCGATGGAACGGTTCGCTGGATTCAGGCGAACGTGACGACGCGGCGCAACAGAGCCGGACGATCGATTCGCATGGTGGGAGTGAATTTCGACATCACCGAACGTAAGGAGGCGGAAGGGAAGCTGCGTGAGAGCGAAGCCCGGTTCCGCAACGTGTTCGAGCATGCTGGGACGGGGATCGCCATCGTCAACCTCGATGGCACCTTCGTGCAATGCAATCCCGCCTACCACGCGATGCTCGGCCATACCGAAGCCGAACTCCTGGATGTTCACTTTTCGGAGGTGGTTCATGTGGAGGATCGTGATACCAATCTTGCGGCGATCAGACTGCTCCTCACGGAGGTACTGCCATATTTCGAAATCGAAAATCGGTACATGCACAAGAATGGCGAGCCGGTCTGGGTTCGCAAGTTTATTTCCCTCTTGCGCGATGATGAAGGACGACCCACGTTCGTTGTGGCCTTGGTCACAGACATCACTGAGCGGCGCAAGGCTGAGCATGAATTGCACCAGTCGAAAGAGCATTTGCACCGCTGGGCCGTTGAACTTGAAAAGGCGATGAACGAGAAAACCGCGGAGCTGATGCAATCGCAGGGACGCCTGCGAGGGCTCGCCAGCGAGTTGAGTCTGGCCGAGCAGCGCGAACGCAAACGGCTTGCAACCGAGCTACATGACCATCTGCAACAACTGCTGGTGCTCGGCAAGCTGACCATCGGGCAAAGCAAGCGATCCGCCGTCGGTAGTCCCGGATGCGAAACTGCGCTCAACCGTGTGGATGACATCTTATCGGAAGCGTTGAGCTACAGCCGCACACTCGTCACTGATCTCAGCCCGGCGGTGCTGCGCGACCATGGCCTTGCTGCGGGACTTGAATGGCTCGGCGCACACATGAAGAAGTACAACCAAACCGTGACGGTGAAGGTCCCGAAAGGGAAGGAGATGCCACTGCCAGAGGACCACGTCAGCTTGCTGTTTCAATCAGTGCGCGAACTCCTAGTCAACTCCTCAAAACATGCCGGCACCGGCCAAGCGACGGTCACCATGGAACAGGGTGAAAAGAATCTGCGCATCACCGTGAGTGATGACGGGGCAGGCTTTGATCCTGCTGCTACTGCGGGAATTCCTAGTGGTGAGATATCCTCCAAGTTTGGTTTATTTAGTATCCAGGATCGAATGCGGGTCTTGGGTGGATCATGTATCATCCGATCAGTCTTGGGACAGGGGGTTACTGCGACGCTGACCTTGCCTCTGGCAAGGAAACCTGATGACACTCTACTCAGTCCTGAGTTTCCCGAAGCGTCTGTTGCCCGTCAGAGCAGCGAGCGTTGAGGAACCAGGTTCTCCTCCAAAAGGAAGGTCCATGGTGGAAGTCTTGCTTGTAGATGATCACGCGCTGGTACGGCAGGGGCTTCGTTTCGTGTTGGAAGCCTATGACGCTCTTCACGTGATTGCGGAAGCTCGGGATGGTGTGGAGGCGGTCAAGCTCGCTGGAGGCTTACGTCCACATGTGGTGGTGATGGACATCAACATGCCGAGAATGAACGGAATCGATGCCACGACACAGATCAAGACGCACTGGCCGGAGACGATCGTGATCGGGATCTCGGTCAATACCGGCGACGAGAACAGTGCCGCGATGAGGCGAGCCGGCGCGGTCGCCGTCCTTCCGAAAGAAACCGTGGGCGACCAGCTCTATGCTGTGATCGTTCAGCAGACCCGCGTTGCCCCCGACAAGCTCACTCCTCCACAGTGATCGTCACTGAGGCTTACGCTGCGTTGAGGGCTGCTCATATCCCTCAGCAGGAGGTTCGCTCCCGTCATACCAGAACGTCAGCATTAACAGCGACAGTAAGAGGTACGAGGCCTAACAACACAGCCCGACGTACCGTAGGCCGAGGGCGGAGAATTTGAACCCCCCAAGGAAGTACAGCCGCACGATGCTGATCCCCGGTAGTAAGCTGCCGGCGATACGTGTTGCCATGTTGTAGTCATCGGGCAACCAACGAGACCTCGGTTTCATCCCGCGCCGGCGAGAGAACGATACGCCGAGCCGTGCGCCGGTGGGCCGCATTTTTTTGAATGATGAATCTCAGCAAAAACTAGGCGGAGAGTTGCCGCTATGCCATGATGGCATGGCGAGTGCTTTGCACAGTATCATAACTGACCAAGATCGAGAGGCTTTCCATGGCAGAGATTTTCATCTTGTGGATATTGGGTTTGATCGTAATCGCCATCGCATGGGGGATCACAGATAAACTCGCCGTTCCTATCAAGACTCTTGCTCAATCGTTGCCAACTCTGGGACGGAGCAAGCGTTTGGAAATTATGGTCGCGAGTCTTTTGACGTTAGTCGTCCTCTCGATTATGGCGGTGGCAGCGGATCATACTATGGAAGAAGGTGCAGGCCTGCCGACGCTCTTGATATGGGCCGGCGGCCTCTGGCTGATCCCATTTCAGGCTGACGCTGTGGGGCATTACTGGCTTTCGTCTCTAGCTATAGCCATTATTCTGGCCTTATTCTGGGTGGTGAGCGCTTCCTCTTCTTCAAGACAAACTCATGCCCAGACGGATGTCTCGACTCAACAGGAACAGGACAGTTCCACGAGCGTGACCGGTTTTAGCTTCCTCTTTTGGATTTTCTTGATCGGCCTCACGGTTGCCGCCATTGCTCGATACACATCTACGTGGCATGCCGCTGCTCTTAATTCATGACCTACGCTCCTCCTGTAAGCTAGTCCGCGGGATTCCTGCTTGACCGCAACCAATTAGAACCGGTAGAGCCTCGCTCAGAATTGATTTCACGGACGCTGAGCCATGGGACGTTCTGTCACCGACAAGGCAGGATGTTGAGGGCCTCACCCCGCTTCGATCAATTCCGGTTGACTTCCTTTCAGAGCGGAACTTCGAAGCTCTGCTTTGGAAGCAAATTCATGGAATGCACGCTCTTGCATGATGTGGCAACTACACTGATGGCATTACCCCTAGCTTCTCCTCAGACAATCAACCCTCATCATGGTGGCCGCATACCAACGGATCCTTGCTCCGCTGGCTAGGAGGCTTCCTTGAGAGCCACCCGCACTGGATTTTGTAATGCAGAGGGTAGCAGGGGCTGAGCGCGCACGATTCACAAGACATCGATCACGGTGTAAGATGATATGTCCGTGACAGGCAGAGAAGGAGATCGTCCATGAATACCAAACCTTCCATCTTGCTGGCCGATGATCATGTCCTTGTGGCCCAGGGCATTCAAAAACTGTTGGAACCGGAATTCGAACTGCAGAGGATTGTTCCGGACGGCCGCGCGTTGCTCAAAGCCGTCGAAGAATGTCAGCCGGACGTGGTCATCGTCGATATTTCTCTCCCGCTCCTCAACGGATTGGATGCATCCCGTCAAATTTTGAAGCACAACCCCTCCGTCAAAGTCCTTATCCTGACGATGCATTCGGAGCAAAACTTTGTGACGGAAGCGTTCCGTATAGGAGTCTCTGGGTATGTGTTGAAGCAGTCGGTCGGATCAGAATTGGTGCAGGCGCTCAGAGCAGTCTTGAACGGCAAGACGTTCGTTTCTCCGATCGTCGCCGACCGGGGGAACCATTCTCAGGCCGAGGAAGACACTGAAGAAACACCGGAAGGGGGGTTTGCTCACACGCTCAGTTTACGACAGCGGGAGGTGCTGCAGCTCGTGGCTGAAGGAAAATCCATCAAAGAAGTGGCGGCCGTCTTGAACCTCTCGATCAAGACCGTCGAGTTTCACAAGACACGGATTATGAGGCAGCTCGGCATGCGATCGGCGGCTCAGCTGACGAAGTATGCGATCGCGAACGGACTCATCGCCCTTCACTAGCATGATAGATCGGTCGATCAATGTCCGTTTACAAGGCGGTCATGCCTGAAGCGAGTGCAACGCGAATCAAATCGGAAGTGGTACGAACACCGAGCTTGCGGGTAATGTTGCCTTTGTGGAATTCCACGGTCTTCATCGAAATGTTGAGTTCCTTTGCGATATCTTTGGTGGAAATCCCGTCGGCAAGCATCGCAAGGATTTGGCGCTGTCGGTCGGTCAAGTTCGTCGTATAGCCTTCCGGTCGCGACCATTGACATTCCATCGCTTCGCGAACTTCCACGTCGAGTTTGAAGGACACAAATCTTCGATTCGCCATGACGCTCTTGAGCGCCGCATGGAGTTCGTCCGAGGCATCTTGCTTCAACACATAGCCCATTGCTCCCGCACGGAATCCCTCGCTGACTGCAATGGCTTCGGTCAGCATCGTGAGAAAGATAATTCTAACCGTGGGCAAGATCTTCTTGAGTTGTCGAGCCGCTTCAAATCCGTTCATCCCCGGCATGCTGGCGTCAAGCAGCACGATATCCGGCTGCAACTTCACGGCTTGCTCCAGCACTTGTTGCCCGGTCTGTGCGGTCCCTATCACCAAAAAGTCCGGCTCGAGTAATTGCTTCACACTCTCTAAGACTAACGGGTGATCGTCGGCAAGCAAAATTCTCGCACTCGACATGACAGATCCTTGCATCATGCTTCCGACCTGTTTCTGCTCAACATCTCGTTCGTGCGATCATTCCAAACATTGATGAGAGTTTAGCCGCTTCGTTCATCATGGCAGCTGCGACAGCAACATTCGACTAGGGGTATCCCTAGCAGGCTGATGAGAAACACTCCGTTCATCCTTCGAGAGCCTCAGGACGAACGGAGTGGCATTGAATATATTGAGTTTCCCCGCTCAGGCTGAGTTCTTCGGCTGATAACAGCCCTGTCGCAGCATACAAGTCGGGTTCTTCCTCAGCCGACTAGCCCACATTATGAGCGCGTCGGCCCTCCCTGTAGATGGGTCATGCGATCGGTCTCGACTCCTCTCGCACAGGAGGAGAGATGCGCACCCCTGTGCGAGCAAGCAGTTCATTTTGCAAGGCTTCGATATCGGCCTTTGCGCCTAACGCGAGCTCCTCAACCTTACGTTCGCTCTCAGGCCCCGGCACATGGGAAAACTCATGGCTGTCTTCGTACGCCTGTTCCGTCGTACCCGTGGCTCTGATCATCATACCGGCAATCACCCCACCGACAAGGGCAATGCCAAGCGTCATCGCGATGCCCACGAGTTGGACGCCGACAACACTCGGAACGACGACGATCGCAGTGAGTCCGCCTAGGAGCCCCGGCATTCCATGCAGATTGTGCACGCCACAGGTATCGATCAGTTTGATTTTCGATTCCAGCATGGGCTGGATAAAGACGAACCCGATCACCGAGAGCGCACCGGCCAGCAATCCGATACCAAACGCGCCTGCGGGACTCACGAGGTTACAGGTCGAGCCGATGGAGACACCACCCGCCAACGTCGCGTTGGCCATATCCACCATCGAGGCCTTCCCATGATGAAAATATGCGCTGAGAAAATAGGTGGCAAGCGTGGCGCCGCTCAGAGCAAGGATTGTATTCACGATGGTTTGGGGCATTTGTTCAAAGGGGACAATTGCGGTTGCAAAACTCGGCCAAAACAGCCACAGGACCATGGAACCGAGCATCGCGAACCGATCAGACGTTGGATCGGACTCGATCGGTTGACTCCGTTGCTCCGCAGTCGTCAGAACCAGCGACGCGGCCAATCCGAAATAAGCCCCGAACGCGTGGATGATGATCGATCCCGCTGAGTCCTGAAACCCTTTCGTGAGCCCCGAGCCATTGTCCAACACCAAGTATTCGTTCAACGCATAGAGTGGTACCAATACCAGCGTGAGTAACGCGTATTGAAACACGCGTAATCGCCCGAGCACCGCTCCCATCGCGATCAACGCAGTCGCCACCGAAAATTCGGCCAGCATCAGTGTCTCGACCGAATGGGCCTGTATCGTATGCCCCACCATCCCGTTGGCGCGCAAAAATATGTAGAGAGGCAATCCGGTTGCGACGAGGAGATAGGTACCGGTCGTTGCCCCGAAACCATACCGCCGGACAAACACCATGAGAAATCCGAAGCCGACCAGCAACATGGCCAAGATGTGAATTGAGTAATTGTATTGTGCGACCAAGCGTGCCTCATTGACGGCACCCGCCGGTTCTTCGGCACCAACCCAACTCGTGACGCACAAGAGAAACAGACTTGCTGCGCTGAGTATCTTCAACCAGAAGCTGTTCTGCATTGAGTCCTCCTTGGACAGTAGGAGTGAATGAGGAGCTACAGCTATAGGGGTGGCAGTGTACTCCACTAGCAAGCGCCCTTGTCAAACCCCACCTAAGGCTTACTCACAGGGGCGGCAACCAACCTAGCGGCCTCAATGAGTCAGCAGGGAGCTAGAGAACGACGGCGAAGTAGGCGATAAACCAGACAAAGTACCGGCTTCACAGCTGAACGCTGCGGCGTGCAAGCAACGGGTGAGCGACCGTGTGTCATTCGTTATTAACAAAGGCAGGTAGTCGCCTGTCCCACCTTGGGACGCGTCTGGTTACGCTCGTACCACGTAAACGACCACCGTCCAAACCGTTCACCGCTTTTTGCGTTCAACCAGACCATTTATTTACGGCCCGCTAGACAGCAGACCTTCGCTGAGTATAATGGCATTCAGTTCATGCGTCTGACCGGACTTCTGAGAGTGCTCGTCCGTGCTGACAACTCCGTAAAGGATCAGTCATGTCGAATACGTTGAAACAGGTGCTCACAATTGCGGGCTCGGATTCCGGCGGAGGCGCAGGCATCCAGGCGGACATCAAGGCCATGTCAGCCAACGGTGTGTTCGCCATGTCCGTCATCACGGCCATCACGGCTCAAAATACCGAAGAAGTGACGGATGTCTTTGAATTGCCGCCGGCCATCATTGCATCGCAGCTCGACGCAGTCTTCGATGATTTCGACGTTGCGGCGGTGAAGACCGGGATGTTGTCTTCCGCTGCCATCATAGAAGTGGTCGTAAAGATGCTGAAACCTCAAAATGTCGTGAATCTGGTTGTGGACCCGGTGATGATCTCCAAGAGCGGTCATTCCCTCTTGCGGCCGGACGCCATCGAGGCCGTCAAGTCGAAGTTACTCCCTCTCGCCTTGGTCGTGACCCCGAACGTGCATGAGGCGCAGCAGCTTTCGGGAATCGCAATTGCCTCGTTGGCCGACGCTCGACGGGCAGCCAAAGTGATTCATGGCTTCGGATGCAGGCATGTCCTGATCAAAGGCGGTCACCTGCTCAATGAACGGGCGACCGACCTGCTCTATGATGGGCGGTTTTTCAACGTTTTGAAGGGAGAGTTCATCGAGACACGCCACACTCATGGCACCGGCTGTACGTTCGCCTCCGCATTGGCGGCTCATCTTGCACGAGGGAGATCCGTCTTGGATTCTGCCCAAGCCGCCAAGTCCTACGTGACGGAAACAATCCGGCATGGGTTGGCCATCGGCCATGGACAAGGCCCGACAGACCATTTTTATTTCCTGGAGCGATAACCACAGGCCGATGTTCGCACGAACGATTCCTCCTCTCACGTTTTGCATCACGAGTTTCGGTTGGCTGGTGCTGGCGTCGATTGTCGGCATGACAACCCTGGTCGGGCTGATTCATGGCACCCCGTTGCCGGCGTGGGTCAGAACGCTCCATGTCCATGCAGTCCTGGTCGGCGGTATAACTCAGTCCATTCTCGGCGGATTTCTCCTACTCATCCCTCCCCCGAACTCGGCAGACCGAAAAGAAGCAGACTCACATCCCCTCACATTCTGGGCGATGAACGGTGGCCTGATCGGAATGCTCGTGGGGTTCTGGCTGCATCGGGACGTGATCGTGGTTGGAGGCGGCTTCGTGGTGATCGCTGCGTTTCTTTCTGTCATCCACTCCGTTTGGAGGCGTGTGAGCCGGGCCTGGACGTCCTCAATCAAAGGGTCCTGGTATTACACGGTCTCCCTCCTCTGCCTGGTTGGCGGGTCGGCCTGCGGAGAAATCATGGCGCTCGGGTTCGTTCAGGAATCGCATGGCTACATGCGGCTCGCGCACATCCATCTGGTGGTGTTTGGCTTTGTGGTCTTGGCCATCGTCGGGATGGTGCACCATCTCCTGCCGACGGTTTGGAACAGACCGCTCTTGAGCCCTATGCTTGCCCGGATAGGAACGATCGTGATGCCGATAGGCATGGCCGTTTTGATCGGTGGATTCTTGAACTCATCGGTCTTGATTGAACTAGCCGCCGGCGCGATTCTTTTCCTGGGCGGGATACTCTGGACCGGCAGTCTGTTCCGATCGTGGCTCTCCTCATCCCAACCCGGAAGCGCCGCCTCGGACCATCTCTTCGTCAGCGCGTTCTTTCTCATCTTTACCATCATTCTTGGCGTGCTTGTAGGAGCAAATAACCTCTCCAGTCCACCAGTGTTACTCTATGGCAAACTACACCTTGTGGCCTACACGCACATGGTATTCGTCGGCTTCATCATAAACGCCATCATGGGCGCGTTCTCTTACCTGATTCCAATCGCCCTTGCGACCGATCGCATTTCGAGTCATAAGAGGCGAGGGCCCTATCTTGATCAACTCACGACCATGATGAACCGATGGAGTACCGTTCAAATCGTCACCTTCAACCTAGGAACCATGGGACTCGGCATCTTGGCAGCACTGACCTGGAATGTGCCCTTGACATCCCTCTACATCCGCGTTGCAAGCTGGACCAGCCTAACCCTCTTGATGACCGGCTTGATTATCTTTTCAGTGAAGCTCACTTCGATTATCGCCAAGAAACCGGACCAGCTTCGGACAGGACAGATCTCCACCGACGAACTTAAGCTCACTGCCTGAAGGTCCTCCAGCCAGGCTCTCTCTTCCTGACCCCGGACATCGATTCTGATACAATCCCTTCCGTGGAAAAACGGTTCTCATTTCTAGATCCTCACGGCCATCGGGTAGCCGCAATTTTGACTACCCCTAATGGAGGGACGGATAAGGTCTCCATCCTCTGTCACGGGTTTCTTTCATCGAAGACCAGCTCGACGAACAATGCGCTGACCCGCATGCTGATCGGCCAAAACATCGCCACGTTCCGCTTCGACTTCTTCGGACAGGGGGAAAGCGAGGGTCCGTTCGATCAGATTACCGTCAGCCTGGCAGTTGAACAGGCACAGAGAGCAGTCGATCTCATGACGGATCGCGGGTATCGATACATCGGTCTGATGGGATCAAGTTTCGGTGGTCTGGTCTCGATCTTGACTGCTTCGCAACGGACGGACTTAACCTGTCTCGCCCTGAAATGTCCGGTCGTCGACTTCGCCGAAGAGCTACGGCTCGAATTCGGAAATGATGGAATGGCTCAATGGAAGGCAACCGACAAGATTCCGAACATCATGGGTGGCCCCGACCGAATCCCGCTTCACTATGGCTTTTATGAAGATGCTCTCCGGCAGATCGCTTATGCCCCCGCGCAATCAATCACGGCTCCAACCATCATCGTACAAGGCGACAAGGACGAGCATGTTCCGCTTCATCAAAGTCAACAGCTTTATGAAGCGCTTCGAGTCAAGAAACACCTTGAGATGCTACCAGGAGCGGACCATCAATTTACGAAGGGTCCAGATTTCCTACGGATGACCCAGATCATTGCCGATTGGCTAATAAAACATCTGTCAGTCGCCTAGTCATAAGCACAATATCCTTGTCTCCAGAAAACAGCATCAAGTCCTCCTCCCCCAACATTGAGTGGTGATGAACACAGGGAGAGAAGAGCCATGACACTCAAGCTGATAAAATCCAGCGGCAATGTTTTCCGGGATATCGGCTTTCCGCGCGAAGAAGCCGACATCTGTTGGTCCACGCGGACATCATCATCCATGTGCAGAAGCTCATCGCGTCCAGACGCCTCAAGCAGAAGGCCGCGGCCAAGATTCGCGGTGTGACACAGCCCCGCGTGACCGATCTCCTTCGGGGACGGCTCGACCTCTTCAGTACGGACGCGCTGATTGATCTCTTAGCCCGCTTGGGGGCTGTGGTGCGGCTCCAGGTAAGAATCCGGGATGCAACCTAGGAAATGCCAACTTACTCGCTCAGATCATCCGATCCGAACAGCTCATCCACGCGGACATCACAAAGCGGGCCAGACCATCGAAAACCAGAGTGATGGCCATTGCCAATGAGAAAATGCGGGGTGTCTCTACAGACGTGTTGATTCGAGTACTTGCCGCAACAGGCCACCGTGCCGACATTCGAGCTAAGAAAACCGCGGCCTAGTGTTGCCCTGAGCGCTGCTCACTGGCATGCACAGAACAAGATGTGCCCCCTTAATTTCGGCTCCACACCATCACCTTCGGTTCGGCCTTATGAGGAGCCCTCCGAGAGGATCCGGACATCATTCTTGTCGGCGAGATGCGGGATCTGGAGACCATCGCGTTGGCGGTGGAGGCCGCGGCAACCGGGCATTTGGCGTTCGGGACACTGCACACGGAGAATGCCGCCAAGTCCGTCGACCGCATCATCGAAGTCTTTCCCTCCTCGGAGCAGCCGCAAATTCGCAACACCCTCTCCACGGCGCTGCACGTCGTGGTCGCACAGAATCTCTTCAAGCGAATTGACAAGAAGGGGCGATGTGCAGCACCGGAGATTTTGGTCTGTACCCCGGCCGTCAGCAATCTCATCCGGGACGCCAAAACGTTTCAGATCGCTTCGCTGATGCAGACCGGGAAAAACGTCGGCATGCAGACCTTAGATGACGCGATTCAGGATCTACTGACAAAGAAATGGATTTCGGCCGAGGAGGCGTACGAAAAATCCATCGACAAGAATCGATTCGCCAAACTCCTCAAAACCCCGCCGGATGTGCTGCAGTAGCCCAGAGACTGTGACGCGGCAAAGTACGCCCGGGCCTTCGACAGGCAGGGGTCTTACGATGAGCGCGGGCAAGAAGACAATTTGAGAGTCATCTTAGGAGCCAGCTCTTAATTACACGAACCACTCGCTCCGTCAATGAATGCTCGGCTGTTTTCCCGGCGCACACCAAAACAAAGCTAACAAAGCCTGAGGCAGCGGCCTCTGTCGCTGCCAAGCCCAGCAATTGGCCAAAGGCCCAAAGTGAACCCACCATCGCCAATTGCATAAGCAAATAGAAGAGCGAGGTGATAGCGAGCGCCGTGAACGAAGCCAGACCCCAAAACCCTACCTTCTCCCCGAACTCCCAGTCCCAGAACTCCAAGCTCCTGTCGAAAATCACGACCCTTGCCATAAACACCGACAAAGGAATGAGAATTACAACGACTAACGTGGTTTCCAGCGCATTTCCCTTCGAAATTACAATGATCGGGAGTAAGACGGGCGAACTTACTACAACTAGAAAGAAAGTGGCCCACAAAAGAGCAACCTGCACTATAAGGACAATGAAAACAATTGGAGCAGATACGAAAAGAGTGAGGGTGTGGGGAATGTTATGCGTGGTTTCTGCCCAGGCCGATAACCGATAAATAAAGTTGTGGATACCGTCGAAAAAAGCGCCAATGGGCTTCCAAAGAAAACCCACAGACTCCCCGAATAAATACTCCGTTAAATTTAGTGGGTTGAGATGCCCAACTGCTTCATATAAGCGGGACTGGAAATTGAGAAGATCAGGCACCTTGTCTGAAAGAGCATGTCTAAATACCGGCTCGAACACCGCCGTGACTATCAACATGACAAACGCGATTGCGACATAGTCAATAACAAAGTTCTGGACTCTTCTTAGAAATCTGCGAGTTGAATTCTTGAGCTTGGTTCTTCGTGGGCCAGGTGTATGTAGTAGCTTTTGTTCTCCATCAGGTCTCATTGGCTGGTCATCGTTCCGTGTCAAAGCGTGTATTGAGTTTTGGGCAAAATATTGTCGTTTTCGTTAACCTGAGCGGCATATCCAGTCGCGCTGGGCCGCGCTACACCTACCCCGGACGACCCTCCCCCTCAAATTTATGGTTAAACTTTGAATGTATCAGCGATGAGGAAGCTCGCGACCCCTGTGCGAGCTATGCAGCCGATCGCTTACGATGGATCGAGCCTTTGCTTGAACGTCTGGATGGCTGAGTTGACTTGCCGGCGGCGTTACACAGGACCCGCAAGGCTCGGTTTACGGAAGCCGAATCGGGAAATACTTTTGCCAAGTCTGGATCGACAAGCACAAGATTTGTTCCCGCCATAGCGTGCTTATAGTATTTTCCGCGCACGGCTTTTTTCAGCTTGGTCAAATCGTACTCCGGTCGAAGATCGTCTTTCTCTGCTTTAGAGGATGCCTTCCGCATACTGTTGCCTTTCTTTTGAAGTTGCTTTTCTCGCACTTATGATTCGAATTCACTTTCCACGATCACAATGCGAAAGGAACAATACACGACCCGATCTCGATAGACCAACAGTAATTTCCCGGGGCTCTTCATCTGAATGGTCCGGGTCTTCAAGGGTCATTGCGTTGATATCTTGAAATACCGTAGCCCCCTCCTCAAAGGACACGCCGTGCTTCCGTCGGTTTGCTTCGGCCTTCTTTGGATCCCACTCATACGTCACCCGCTAGAATAGCATGTTTCAACAACCCTAGGCGAACCCGGGGATGGTTTGACCGGTGCGTTTCGCCTCTTGCTTAATAAATAATCCCACCGACCACCCAATGCCGATCATCCGGGATGTCGATCAACAATCTCGTGAGATTCATGCGGGCCAGCTGCGAGCCGACCTCGTTCCTCCGTAAAGGCAGCTCGTCCAGAACGTGATCAACGCCTGACCATAAGGATTGCACGTCAGTAATTGATCTTTGGCGGCGCTCGTTGTAAGGTAGCCGCCAGCAGGACAAACGATCATGACGAGCGTACACGAACAAGCGTTCCTCGAAAAGCTTCGCCATCTTCCCCCTGAACAGGTGGTGGAAGTGGAGCATTTTGTCGACTTCCTGGTCCAGCGTCGAGCCGAAGAACATCGATTGACCCAGGCTGCCAGCCAAGTCGCGGAACCCGCCTTCGCCCGTATTTGGGACAATCCCGACGACGCCGACTATGACCGGCTATGAGTTCGGGGAAATCGTCCTCGTCCCATTTCCCTTCACCGATCAATCCGCCACGAAGCACCGCCCAGCGGTTGTCATCAGCAGTACCGCCTATCATCGGGCGCGCCCCGACCTGATCATCATGGCGGTCACGAGTCAGCAGCCAACCGCAGACGCTCTCGGGGAGGTGGTGGTCGAAGACTGGCGGGGAGCCGGACTGCTCAAGCCGTCCGTGCTCAAACCAGTCCTGACGACGATTGCTCCGGCGCTAATTCTGAAGAAGCTCGGACGACTCACCGTATCGGATCAAGTGCACCTGCGACAGGCACTTGCACAAATTCTCGGCTAGTCCCTTCGACAACGGGGCGCACCATACGAAGACTGGTTAAGGTCAAAGAAATTGAGGTCGGATCCTGCCATACACCTCTTCAAGCCCATGGGATGTTATAGTGAGTCAAATTGTCGAACCGTGTACCCCCACGGCTCGACCGATCTCGGACAAGCTGTGGAGAAGAAAGACGGATCGAAGTATCTTCAGATCACGTGTCTCAATGAGTCACGATTTTGAATGTATCGCCAGCAATGATGAGTCCCTCAGTGCCATCAGCGAGCTTGACCTTGAAGCCGTCATAATCCTGGCCGTGATACACACCGATGGCTTTTGTCTTCTCACCCACCTTCAGAACCGCAATGACTTTCCCCGGTTGAACACTGGCGCCCGAAGATTCAGAAGAAGCAGGCGCCTGATCTATGCTGTGAACTTCCGTCGGCTTTTCGATCAGGAGGATGGTCTCGGGGCTCTCGCATCCCAGTTGGACTGAGACACCCACAATTAGTAGAACCAGCAGGGCAAGGTGCTCACCAAAATGTCTTTCGACTGTACAGGGCCACATATTTTTCGTGTTCTCCTCATCAATAGATGATCCCTCCAACCACCCAATGCCGATCATCAGGAATGTCGATTAATAATCGTGTCAGATTCATGCGGGCCAATTGTGAGCCGATTTCATCTTCCGTAAAAGCGGCGAGCAGGGAGTTGTAAAAGTCACGGCGTAGAATGTCCGGCTCATGAGCAGCGTAGTGATCGACGATGGCCTGTGCCGCTTCCGGCGATTCGGGACGCAGCAGGTCCATCACCAGCACCGGCGCCCCCGGTTTCACGAGCTGACGAAGCTTCTGCCAGAACTGCAGCGGATTCGGGAGATGATGAAGCAGGCTGTTGGAGATGACGGCATCGACTATTCTCGCACCGGCCACATCTTCAAACCGTTCGCATCGTAATGTGATCCGATCAGTCAGCCCTGCTTGCTTTACTGCTTGCTCTCCTAAGTGAATCATTGGCGCCGAAGCATCGACCCCGATGACCTGGCAGGTTGAATAGAGTTTGGCAAACCGAATTGGAATGTCGGCCGGCCCACACCCGAGATCCAGCACCTTGCCGGTTGTAAACTCCGGGAAGTATTCTTTAAATCGATCTACGAATCCTTGATTCTCCTCCGCGAAATCGGCACGCGCGTAGGCGTCGGCCTGCTTCGAATCGTCCATCAGTTCTGGTTCTAGAACACGGTCCATTATGTCTCCGTTAATCGTTCCTCGTTAACCGTTAACCGCCGTTTAACATTTTTTACACCTCAACATGTACTGCATCTCCAGGCCGTACGACTCCGCCTTGCAGCACTTTCGCATAGACACGACTCCAGCCTGGATTGACCTTTTGCGAAATGCGCGTGAAGTCATCGTCTCGAAACCAGCGCCCATTGTGGCTGCAGGGTGTCGTATAACTGGTCACTTCGAGTTCAACTTCTGGTCCGATTGCCAATCGAATGCCGGGCTGAACTAGTCCCCAATCTAATCCCGCTACGGTCAGATTTTCACCGGATGATCCGGCATCGATGGGGTGGCCTTCTTCTTGAAGTTGCTCGATGAGCTCAAGCGAATACAAACAGACCGCACGGCCAGGTCCCCCATGGAACTTGAGGTTCCGCTGGCGATCGCCATCCAAACCCCGTTCGCTCACCTTAGCCTCCCAAACCGGCAGCTTCGGAACTCCTCCATCGGAGATGCTAATCTGATGCACATGTGGATAGGATGGCCTGCTGGACATCGTTAGGCCTCTCCGTCGCAGGATTCCGGTCTGAGGAATTTCATCGCCACCCAACCTTCTTCCTCACGTCGGCCGACGCAGACAAGGCTTAGATCGGACAACTGTTCGGTGATCTCCGCTTCTTGCTCGATGAGAATGCCGGAGAGCAGTAGACGCGCCCCGGAGCATGCGCGGCTAGCCAAATCCTTCGAGAGAGCTAAAATGGTGTGCCGATCAAGATTGGCCAGCAGAAGATCGGCGGCAAACGAACCTCGTTGTGCCAGATCCTTCAAGGTCCCACACAGGATTTCAATCCGTTCCTTCAATCCATTCAGCACGACAGCCTCTCTCGCACAATCTACGGCAACAGAATCAATTTCGACTCCAATGGCCGATGCCGCACCTAGTTTTACCGCTGTTATGGCCAAGATTGCGCTGCCCGTCCCCACATCTACAACCTGTTCTCCGCCATGAATCTCTTCCTGCAGCCACTCCAGAAGCATGCGAGTCGTCGCATGGTGGCCGGTGCCGAACGCTTGCTTGGGATCAAGCGCGATCTCGATATCATTCAGGCCGAGCAGGACCGACTCCCAAGTCGGACGAATAACCAGCCGACCGATTCGAAGCGGCTTCACCGAGCGTGCCCACGCGTCGTTCCAGTCTTGAACCGGCACGAGTGTGACTGAAAAAGAATGTTCACTACTCGCCGTCTCTGAAAGGACTTCACAAACCGAAGCTAACCGCTCTCCGTTCCAGTGGTCTTGCGCCCAATAGAGATGAATCTCGTCCACATCTTCCCAGGCTCCCTGGACCGTCGGATCATCAAGCCGACTCAGCAATTCCCCCGCATCCAGAGAACCGCGAATACACACATCCACCCAGTCATGCGGCATCATCATTGCTCACTCGTGATCGGCTACTTCCATCGTGCCGTGCAGGAGATGAGGCCTGATTTGACGTCCACCACCTGTTCCCAGTAAGGTCGCGGGATATGGCAGGCTCACGCAACTCCCAGATCGAGGCGGTTATCCGGCGCACCGACCGCCTCATTACTCAAGGAACGAAGACCAGCGCAACGTTCACACGATGGCGGTTGGCTATTTTCCTCAGCGGCCTCGTCGGCACCGTGACCCTCTATAAGCTCGACTGGTATCACAGCGGCAACCTGGCCCTTGGAGCATTCCTTACCATTTTCGTCACCGTGGCAACGTATCATAACAGGGTGGAAACCAGGATTCACCGGCTGCGCCAATGGAAGCAGATCAAGCTGGCTCATCTGGCTCGAATGGCGTTGGATTGGGCCGGGATTGCGCCAAGACCCGGTGAAGGTCCGAAGTCTCATCCATATGCCGCTGACCTGGATCTCTTCGGCACGCATTCGCTGACACATCTTCTCGACACCACCGTATCCGACCATGGCAGAGAGCGCTTGCAGAGCTGGCTGCTGGAGCAACCCCCTTCTCCCGCTCATTGGCACGCACGGCAGTCTTTGGTGAAAGAACTGGCGCCTCGTTCCTTATTTCGCGACCGGCTTGCGCTCGAAGCCAAGCTGACGGGAGACCAAGAAATCAACGGTAGGCGATTGGCTGCCGTGCTGGAACATTCGATCGGCTTGCCTCGCTTAGACGCCATACTTGCCGTTCAGAGCGTCCTTGCTCTTGCCACGATCGGCCTTGCCTCGGCTTCGATGCTCGGCTTGCTTCCCGGTTATTGGATGTTTTCGTTCGCGGCCTATGTGTTGATTTACTTCATGACTGATCAAGGGGAAGAGTTGCTGGAGCATGCCGTCGGACTTCACCATGAAACTGAGCGGCTTGCCACAGTCCTCGGTTACATTGAGCGGCATGTAAGACGACGAGACTCGGCGCTCGCTTGCGTCTGGACAAATCTGATCGGTGAGGCCAGTCCCACGTTGCACCTTAACCGCGCTGCACGGACGCTTCATGCGATCAGCATCAAAGCCCATCCACTCGTCCATCTTGCCGTCAACGCGTTGTGCCCCTGGGATCTGTGGTTCACTCGACAACTCATTCACACCCAGCGCGACATCAAGCATGCACTCCCTCTGTGGTTGGACTGTTTGGCAGAAGTCGAAGCGGCATCGGCTCTGGCTACCTTTGCCTATCTCCATCCTGATTACACATGGCCGACTCCCTTCATCGCAGCCGGCGAACAAAACGGCACCCCTCCTGCTCTCAACGCCGACCGACTCGGCCATCCGCTACTGCCGGCCAAGACCCGTATGACCAACGACGTTCATCTGAAGGGACTCGGCTCCATTCACCTGATTACCGGTTCCAACATGTCCGGCAAGAGCACCTTCCTACGGACGATCGGTATCAATCTCTGCCTAGCGCAAGCCGGGGCCCCTGTCTGCGCCGATTCATTTGAATGGACATGGAGCAGGTTGGCCTGTTGCATCCGTGTCGACGATTCTCTCGATGCCGGTCTGTCCTTCTTCTATGCGGAGGTCAAACGACTCAAAACGATCCTCGATGCGACTCAGGAACGTACCTTACCGCCCATACTGTTCCTGATCGATGAGATCTTCAAGGGCACCAACAATCGAGAGAGGCTTATCGGCAGCCGTGCCTACATCACCGCGTTGTCGCAAGGACAGGGCTTCGGCCTCGTGAGCACCCACGATTTGGAGTTGGCGGATCTGGAATCAGCAGTACCGGGTTTGACCAACGCGCACTTTCAAGAAACTGTCTCGGCCGGCGCCCTGGAATTCGACTATAGGCTCAGACCAGGCCCTTGCCCCACGACGAATGCGCTGAGAATCATGGAACTGGAAGGTCTGCCTATTTCCCCAACCTCTCAAATCAGGCACAATAACCCGCACGGATGACCACCTCGGCCGGTTCTGAAACTCAACCTCTATTGCATTCCCTCCGCGGTCTCTTGATCGCCCAATTCTGCGGCGCATTCAACGATAACGCGTGGAAACTGATGGTCGCCTTACTCGCCATTCGGCAGGCCACGGCAGGTATGGCACCGGGCCCCCAACTGGAGACAGTCGCCCAGACCCAGACGGCGATGGCATTTGTCATTTTTACGCTGCCGTTGGTGTTCCTCTCTCTCGTCGGAGGCACATTGGCCGATCGCGTGAGCAAGCGGACGGTGATCATCGCCATCAAGATTGTCGAGGTGTGTCTGATGTCCGCCGGCACCGTCGCGCTCTGGCTTAATCCCGCCGGTGGCATTCTCCCCTTGATCGTCTTATGCGGCATGGGCGTGCATAGCGCCCTCTTCAGTCCATCGAAGTATGGCATTCTTCCTGAATTGATCCCGCATGAGCGACTTGCCGCCGGTAACGGTCTGTTGGAGATGTGGACCTTTGCAGCCATTCTGACCGGCACCGCTGCCGGAGGTTTTCTATTACAGATGTCCGGAGCCCACACCTGGCTGGCTCCGCTTGTATTGACCGGACTGTCGGTCGTCGGTCTCACAACCGCCTTTGGGATTCCACGAGTATCGCCCGCCCGTGCTGCCGGAGGGGTGGGGTCCACAGTCCAAGGCGCATGGGCGGCGATTCAATCCGAACGGATATTGCGCATGGCCATTCCCATGGAAATCATGTTCTGGACGATTGCGAGCCTGTTCGGACAGAACATCATCGTCTATGCCAAAGCTGTCTTGCATCTGTCCGACGCGATGTCGGGCCTTCCACTCACCATTCTGTCTGTAGGCATCGGAATCGGCGCAATGCTGGTCGGGCGAATTTCGAAGAACCGTGTGGAATACGGATTGATTCCTTTGGGCGCCATCGGCGTGTTCTTAACATTGCTGTTGCTCGGCATCCTAGCACCCCCGTTGACAGGAACGTTCCTCATGATGGGAGCACTGGGAATTTGTAGTTCATTCATCTTTGTTCCGTTGAACGCCATCCTGCAATGGAAATCCCCGTCCGATCGGCGCGGTGCAGTCATTTCGTTCTCCAACACGTGCGTCTTCACCGGTATTTTGCTGGGATCGCTCGCGGGTGGCTCTCTGGCCAATGTCGGTATCTCGACAACCGGCATTTTCTTGGCTGCAGCTGTCATGACTCTAGGCGGCATCGGTTGGGCACTGTGGTTTTTGCCGGATACGTTTATTCGGCTGATGCTGGTCATTCTCACAAACACACTCTATCGCCTCCGCATCGTCGGCCAGTCTCATGTTCCACAATCCGGCGGCGCGCTCGTCATTCCAAATCACGTCTCTTTTATCGACGGGTTTCTGCTGATCGCCAGTCTGGATCGTCCCGTCCGGTTTGTCGTTGACTCGCAATATGCTGAGCAGCCGATCTTCAAGCCCTTCATGAAGGCGCTCAGAGTCATTCCCATTTCCTCGCATGAAGGTTTGCGAGTGATTCTGCGGGCACTCCGCGAAGCCGGTTCTGCCATCGACGATGGAAATCTCGTGTGCATTTTTCCTGAAGGCCAGATCACTCGTACCGGAACGCTCTTGCCGTTCCGCAGGGGATTTGAACGGATCGTAAAAGAACGGACAGCCCCCATCATCCCAGTCCACCTGGACCGTGTGTGGGGCAGCATCTTCAGCTTCAATCGGGGCCGCTTTCTCTGGAAAGTGCCGGAGCGGCTTCCCTATCCTGTGACGGTTTCGTTCGGCGCACCGCTGCCGACGGATACCTCGGCGCACGAGCTGCGCAGGAAGATTCGAGAGCTCGGTGAGGCTGCCTGGCAGCTCAGGAAATCGACTCGTCGGCCGCTCCATCGTCAATTTATTTCGTCGATGCGTCGTGCTCCTTTGCGTTTAGCCATGGCCGACCAGAATCGCCCTCACGTCACATCCCTACAAGCCCTGATCGGATCAATCGTCCTTGCGAGGGCGCTTCAGCCGTATTGGAAGGACCAACAACGAGTGGGCGTCTTGTTGCCGCCTACAGTCGCCACCGCCTTGGTAAATGTCGCGGCGCCCCTCTGTGGGAAGACCATCGTGAACTTGAACTACACGGTCGGGAAATCTGGTTTAGAGGCCGCAGTGCATCTTGCCGGTCTGCGCACGATCGTGACCAGTCATACCTTCGTCGAGAAAGCCAAGCTCGAACTACCCGACGGACCGTTGGTGATCTGGCTCGAAGATGTGGCCAAGACAATCGATTTCGGTCAAAAGGTGATGGCTGCCCTGCTAGCCCTGTTCGCTCCCTGCCGCTTCATCGAACGAGCCTGCGGACAGAAGACCCCTCTTACCCCAGACAGCCTGGCCACGATCATCTTCAGCAGCGGTAGCACCGGAGAGCCCAAAGGCGTCATGCTCACGCACTTCAACATCGACACGAACAGTCAAGGCGCCACGCAGGTACTGCACCTCTATCAGGACGAACGGGTCCTCGGTATCCTCCCGTTCTTTCACTCCTTCGGATACATGGTGTTCTGGTTCGTGATGTCCAATAACGCCCCCATGATCTTTCATCCGTCGCCGCTTGACGCGGCGGCGATCGGCGAGCTCATCCGAAACTATCGCATCACCTTCCTCGTCACCACACCGACATTCTTGCAACTCTATTCCCGCCGCTGCACGCCGGAACAATTCAGCTCGGTGCGGGTCATCCTCACCGGTGCAGAAAAACTGCAACCACGACTCGCCCAGGCGATCGAGGATAAGTTCGGAGTGGGTCCGATCGAGGGCTATGGAGTCACGGAATGCGCCCCTGTCATCGCCGTTAATTGCCCTGACTTCCGCGCGGCGGGCTACTATCAACCGGCCTCGCGCCGTGGGACCGTCGGCCAACCGCTCCCCGGTGTATCCGTGCAGATTGTCGATCCTGATAGTTACACACCACTGCAGGCCGGCGCACCGGGAATGTTGCTTGTGAAGGGGCCGAACGTGATGAAAGGGTATCTGGGTCGCGAAGACCTCACGGCCCAGGTCATGCGGGGCGGCTGGTACATCACCGGTGACATCGCCTCCCTTGATGAGGACGGGTTTTTGACGATTACCGATCGGCTGTCACGTTTCTCAAAAATCGGTGGGGAGATGGTCCCTCACGGCAAAGTCGAAGAAGCCCTGCAACTGGCTGCTGAAACCGATACGCAAGTCTTTGCCGTGACCGGCTTACCGGATGAAAAAAAGGGAGAGCGTCTCGCAGTCCTCCATACGTTGGAGGAATCCCGCATTCCTTCCATCCTGGAAAAGCTCTCGGCGACCGGCCTACCAAATTTATTTATTCCGGGAAAGCACCAGTTCATCAAGGTCGAGACGTTACCGGTCCTTGGGACCGGTAAGCTCGATTTGCGGGGTCTAAAGCGAATCGCCATGGAACGACTGCAAGGAACTGCTGAGTCATGATTCCTGAGTGCTTAGCGCTAATGGTTCAGCAAGCATGGCCAATGACCAGTGACGAATGACCGAAAAATCATTGATCGATTGCCACGTGCATCTAGCCGCATTGCCTGACGGTGACAACGGCTGCTATATCTCGCCAAAGATGCTCAAGAGCCCGCTGTTCCGCTTCTTACTCTGGAAACATCGACTGTCCCCTGACAAGCCGCGCGAGGCCAATCACAAGTATCTCAACGACCTTCTGGAGGAATTGCGCGCGTCCCGATATATACAGAAAGCCGTTATCCTCGGCATGGACGGCGTCTATGACGGGAATGGTCGGTTGCTCAAAGAACATACGGACTTCCTTATCAACAACGACTACGTCTTGAACACGACAAAAGCCTATCCCGATGAACTGCTGTCCGGCGTCTCGATCAATCCGCAACGGCAGGACGCCGTCGAGGAAATCCACCGCTGCGCCGAGGCCGGGGCAACCCTTGTGAAGGTCTTGCCGAATGCGCAGCAGTTCAATCCGGCAGATCCCAGGTACAAACCGTTCTACCGCACCCTCGTCGATCGGAAACTGCCGTTCCTCAGCCATGTCGGCTATGAATTCAGCCTGATCGGCAAGGACCAATCAGTTGGAGACCCCGATCGGCTCCGCCTGGCGCTGGATGAAGGCGTGACCGTCATTGCCGCCCATGCCTGCAGCTACGGCCTCATCCTGTACGAAAAATTCATACCCACGCTGCATGATTTTGCGCGGAGCTATCCGAACTTTTACGCCGACATCTCCGCACTCACGCTACCCAACCGGTTTCGCATGCTGCTTCATCTGCGGAAGCATCCGGAGTTGCAGGACCATCTCCTCTTCGGCACCGATTATCCCCTGTCGGTGTTCCATCTCGCCGCTTGGGGCCGCGTGGGCTTTGGCAGGTTGTGGAACATGATTCGTACAAAGAACCGCTTCGATCGACAAGTCGAGGTCTGTAAAGGTTTGAATCTGAATTTTCGATCCTTCGGCGAACTTGTTTCTGGCCGGACCTCGTACACCTGATGTCCCACGGCTCTGCGCTGGATCGTTATTCCTCAGGGTCAATCGGGAGGCTGGAATGCGGTTTGTCGATCCAAACAAAAGAGCCGCACTCCTGTAGGGAGAACGGCCCTTCCTATCGCCCTAAATCTGACCGAGATTATCTAGGGACTGACTGAGATCCGATCCTTGATCAAGTCGAACGTCTCTTTCGGAACGACGTTTCTCGCCACCAATTCGCCCTTCACGCGATACGGGCGGTTGCTCACGATCCGATCTGCCTCGTCCTGCTTCAGGCCTAAAAAGAGAACCATGTCGTTCGCTGAAACCTTATTAATGTTCATCGCCGCCGAAGCAGCTGCCGGAGCGGTTCCGGATGGAGCCTGGCTCGGGGTCAGTATCGCTGTTTGAGGATTGGAACGATCCTTGAGCTCCTTTTGGTAACGGGCAACCAGCGCTTTCAGGGTGTCGTTATGGCGTTTGACATCCTGATATTCCTGTCGCACATTCTTATTCTGAGCCGTTAACGCTTTGACTTTGTCCTCAAGCTCCTTGGTTCGTCCTTCGATCGTGCCTCGCTCCGCATCACGTGCATGCTCAATGCGCTGCAGTTCATCGCGAGCCGCTTGTCCCTCATTGCTGAACTTCACGTTCAGTTCTTTGAGGGTTCGGACCTGTTGCTCCATGGCGTTTTTCTGTTGACGGGTCTTCTCCAGTTCCATCTTGACAGTGTCTGCTTCCGTCAGCGCCTCCTGGTATTTCTTGTTGGATACGCAACCCGTGGTCAACACCGCTCCAACCAACACTATCGCCGTCCACTCACCTCTCATGCGATCCTCCCTCCATCGAATTTCAGGGCTTAACCATCCTTCATGTGGATGTTCGCTTCCACCGGCTGTTACAGTCGCCCTTCCGGATACGTTCTTTGTGTGTATGCCAACATTCTGGCATTGTCAACATAATTGGTTTCGCCTGAGAGCCTCCCACCGACAGAGATTGCCGGTAAACCATCCGGCGCTTGACGGATCAGGGTCACTCTGTGATTATCGCTCACATTCTATCAGACATGGTCATGGGGATTGAAACCTCCCTCGCACTATTCCAAGCAGTGCACGCATGAACGAATGGGGTCCAGCGCTCGCCGTGATTCTCGGAGTCGTCGAAGGACTCACGGAGTTTCTGCCTGTCTCATCCACGGGACATCTTATTCTGGTCGGCCATGCCCTCGGCTTCACCGGAGACGTAGCTGCCAACGCTGAAATCTCTATTCAGTTGGGCGCAATTCTGGCTGTCATCGTCTTTGAACGGCACAAAATCGGACGATTGCTGTCCGGTGCCTGGCAGGAACAGAAGACCGTGCGTGCTGCCTCGGCAAACCAATTTTCAGCACCATGGTCCAACCGCATCAAGGTCTCCATGTGCAGTCACCCCAACTTATGGTTCTTGCTGGGACTGGGAATCGCCTTCCTGCCGGCAGCCACACTCGGTCTGTTGGCTCACGGATGGATCAAGTCGTATTTATTCACTCCCCAAACCGTGGCGGCAACATCGATCCTCGGGGGTATCATCATCCTCATTGTTGAAGCCACGGAACGGACCAGCTCTGCCAAGAATCTGGATCAGGTGTCGGTACTGCATGCCTTCTGGATCGGGCTGGCACAATGCGTCTCCCTGATTCCCGGTATGTCTCGCTCCGGCTCAACCATCATCGGAGGTCTGCTCGCGGGATTGGATCGAAAAGTTGCTACGGAATATTCATTTTTCCTCGCCCTCCCAACCATCATCGCGGCCACGGTGTATGAAACGTGGAAGGCACGAGGGACGTTTACCGACCAGGATTTTCTGGCCCTCGGCCTCGGCATGCTCGTCTCATTCTTGGTGGCCTGGGCCGTCATCGCCGTCTTCTTGACCTATGTCCAACGGCACACCTTGCGCGTCTTTGCCTACTATCGTATTATTCTCGGACTGTTGGTCATATTGATCGTCCGCTGAAAGGAGTTGTTCATGGCTTCGGATACGATTCATGTCTATGATACGTGGGTCAACGGTAAGAGCGGTCGCATTCACTTCGATGTGATGACGACGGATGAAGCCACCGCCCTCAAGCTCGCCAAGGAATACCTCGTCAGCATCGGGGAGCCGACTGCGACAGTGACGACGAAAGAATGTCAATTCTGTCACAGCGAACCGCTCTTCATGTTCTCTGCGGAGCAGCAGAAGCAAGCCAAGGAAACCGGCGGATTTATCGTCCGAATGCCGGCATAACCATGAGGGGGTAATAGTTCGTGTTGAATGAGAGTTCAACACGAGCTATTTAGAAATACCGGCTCCTCACACAGGGAGCATGCTACTGGTCTGACGGGACGGAAGAAGTTTCCGAAGCAGGAGGAGGATCGGTGCGTTTTTCAAAGGCAAAGTGAATGATCAGGAAGATCACTCCGACGGTGATCGCAGAATCCGCGACATTGAACGCCGGCCAGTGATAGTTTTCGACATAGACATCCAAAAAGTCGATCACTTCTCCGAACCGCAACCGATCGATGAGATTCCCGATTGCGCCGCCGAGAATTCCCGCAACACTGACACGCCCCATCCAATCCTGTTCCGGCATCCGCAACAGAATCGTGCCCAGCAGCCCAAGGGCAAAAATCGACGTCAACCCAAAGAAGACCATCCGAAACGCGTTGCTGCTCCCCGCCAGTAGACCGAATGCCGCCCCGGGATTTCTGATATAGGTCAGACTGAAGAGATTGGGGATGACGGAGATCGATTCATGGAGCCGCATAGTTTGCATGATCTGCTGCTTGGTCAGCTGATCCAGAAAAATGATGCTGCCTGTCACTGATGCGAGGGCCAGATTGCGAAGGCTTGATACACTCAACGGATCGCCTCCACACATCGATCGCACAATGTCGGATGGGCGGTATCCTTGCCGACCGCTTCCCGGTAATTCCAGCAACGTTCGCACTTCCCCGCTTGCGATTTCGACACCATCACACGAAGTGGTTCTCCACCCTCCGGACTTTGTGTTACCGTCACTTTCGAGACGATGAATAGGGCACTGAGGTCCTGTTCGTACGGTTTCAAAAAATGGAAATTATCGGTATTGGCTTCGATGTGCACATGAGCTTCCAAAGAAGAGCCGATCGTCTTCTCCCGGCGGCTCTCTTCCAGCACCCCTTGCACCTGCGTACGATACTTCAACAATCGCTCCCACCGCTCGGCCAGCTTCCCATCGGCCCAAGCCGGATCGAACTCGGGAAAGGAGGCGAGATGCACGCTCGTCGTGGCAGCTTCTTTCCGTACCCCCTCCGGCAACATGCGCCAGATTTCATCAGCGGTGAAGCTTAGAATCGGCGCAATGAGCTTAGCGAACGTCACAAGAACATCACACAATACCGTCTGAGAACTTCGACGAGCTCGAGAATCCTTATGAAAGGTATACAACCGATCTTTCAGGATGTCTAAATAGATGGCACTCATATTCACCGTGCAGAAGTAATCTAGCTCGTGGATGATTTGGCGAAAATCAAACTTCTCATAATTCTTCCTTACTACATCGACGAGATTATGAAGCTTGAACAACGCCCAACGATCCAGTTCCGACAACTGGTCGAAACTCACACGATTGAGCGCCGGATCAAAATCGTAGAGGTTACTTAGGATAAAGCGGCAGGTATTTCTGACTTTGCGGTAAACCTCGACTTGTTGGTTCAGAATAGCCGGTGAGACTCTAAGGTCGTCTTTATAATCTTGCGACGCTACCCACAGACGAAGGATTTCCGCCCCCGACTGTTTGATGACATCTTGCGGCGCCACCACATTTCCAGCGGACTTGGACATCTTCTTGCCCTGCCCGTCCACGACAAAGCCATGGGTCAATACCGCCTGATAGGGCGCCCTATGATCGGTTGTGACACCGGCCAGCAGAGCACTGTGGAACCAGCCGCGATGTTGGTCTGATCCTTCAAGGTACAAGTCAGACGGCCACCACTTCCGTGGTTTGAGCACAGCCGCATAGCTCACACCTGATTCAAACCAGACGTCGAGAATGTCACGCTCTTTCTCGAACTGTGTTCCACCACATTTGGGACAGGTTGTTCCCGCAGGCAGCAGTTCGCCGGCGGATTGTTCAAACCAGATATCAGCACCGTTGGATCCCATCAAGGCCGCGATATGCTCGATCACGACAGGGTCAGCAAGGACATGATGACAGGTACTACAAGTAAAGCCTGGGATTGGCACACCCCACACACGCTGACGCGACAGACACCAATCCGGACGGTTTTCGATCATGCCATTGATTCGATCGCGGCCATAGCTGGGAATCCATCGGACCCGTTCGATCTCCGCAAGCGCCTCTCTGCGCAAATCGTTTGTCTCCATGGACACAAACCACTGTTCGGTTGCACGAAAGATTACCGGGCTCTTGCACCGCCAGCAGTGAGGATACGAATGGCTCAGCGAGCCATGCCCCAGCAAGCGTCCATTCGCCTGGAGATAATCGACGATTTTCGGATTCGCCTTCAAGACATGTTGGCCGGCGAACTCCGGCACGACCGATGTGAACCGCCCGGCATTGTCGACCGGTGCCAGGATTTCAAGTCGTTCACCTGGTGAAGCCTTGGCATTGTGCTCAAGCACGAGGATGTAGTCTTCCATCCCGTGACCCGGTGCGATATGCACGCAGCCGGTCCCTTGGTCAAGCGTCACAAAATCACCGAGCAGAATCGGCGACAACCCGGTGGACAATGGACGTTGCGTCTCCAACCCCTCGAACCCCTCTCCGCCCTTCTTCACCCCCAACACCCGATAGTCTTCGAACTTGCAAGCCTTGGCCACGCTCTCGATCAACTTCTCGGCCATAACGAGAAGTTCATCTCCCATCTGCACAAATGCGTAGTCGATGTCGCGATGAAGACAGACCGCTTGATTGGCCGGCAAGGTCCAAGGTGTCGTCGTCCAGATGATGACGGAGACCAGCTTCAGGCCTTCGGGAAAGGAAATGCCGGGGAAGGTCTGACCGAAAACCGGCGGTGAGGTGACGACCGGGAACTTCACATAGATCGATGGCGACGTGTGGTCATCATATTCGACTTCTGCTTCCGCCAGCGCCGTTTGATCGTGTGTACACCAGAGTACCGGCTTGAGACCCTTGTAGACTCCGCCACGCTCGACAAATTTTCCAAACTCACGAATGATCGTGGATTCAAAGCTCGGCGTCATGGTGAGGTACGGATGTTCCCACTCTCCCAATACTCCGAGTCGTTTGAATTCGTCACGCTGAATATCGACATATTTCTCAGCATAGGCACGACAGAGTTTGCGGATCCCTGAGACATCCAAGTCTTTGTTCTTCTCGCCAAGCTCCTTCATGACTTGGTGTTCGATCGGCAACCCATGACAATCCCACCCCGGCACATAGGGCGCATGAAAGCCTGCCATGGTTTTCGACTTGACGATGATGTCTTTCAAAATCTTATTCAGAGCATGACCGATGTGGATACGGCCATTGGCATAGGGAGGGCCATCGTGGAGCACATACCGAGGCCGTCCCTGCCCCATTGCCTGGATCTGCTCGTAGAGTTTCTCCTGTTCCCACCAGGCCAACATTTCAGGCTCGCGCTGCGGCAGATTGGCCTTCATCGGGAACTCGGTTTTCGGAAGGTTGAGTGTTGACTTGTAATCCATAAACAATGGGATCCGCGCATTCACCGCATGAACATGTGGAATCGATGGACTATACCGGAAGGAAGGGGGGAGGCACCAGCCCTAACTGATTGCCATCATGCGGTCCAGCGCAACCTTCGCCCAACGCTTGTCGTCCTCGGACACCATGATGTGGTTCACGACATGCCCCTCGGCCAGATTCTCCATCGCCCAGCAGAGGTGTGCCGCATCGATTCGAAACATGGTGGCACACTGACAGACTGTAGATGACAGGAAAAACACCTTTTTGTCGGCGAGTTCGTGTTTCAATCGATTGACAAGATTCAATTCCGTCCCAACCGCCCAGGTCGTGCCGGCCGGGGCGGCGGTCACCGTGCGAATGATGAACTCGGTCGATCCGATGAGATCAGCCTTATTGACTACATTTTCGTGGCATTCTGGATGCACGATGACGTTGCCGTTCGGATACTGCTTGCGGAAGTGATCCACATGAACCGGTTGAAACATTTGATGGACGCTGCAATGACCTTTCCATAAGATCAATCTGGCTCGCTTGATGGCTTCCTTCGTATTCCCGCCGTGCGGTTGGTAGGGGTCCCACACGATCATCTGTTCACGGGGAATGCCCATTTGGTTCGCCGTATTACGGCCCAAGTGTTCATCAGGAAAGAAGAGGATTTTTTCTCGCCTGGCCCAGCACCATTCAATCACCGCTTTGGCATTGGAAGAGGTGCAGGTGATGCCTCCATGTTCTCCGCAAAAGGCTTTGAGTACCGCCGCGGAGTTTACATAGACCGCCGGAATCACCCTGTCTTCCACGGGAACCACTCGTCCCAATTCTTCCCAGCACTGATCAACCTGTTCGATCGCCGCCATATCGGCCATCGAGCAACCAGCAGCCATGTCCGGCAGGATCACTGTTTGTTGAGAACGGCTGAGAATGTCCGCCGTCTCGGCCATAAAGTGCACACCACAGAAGACGATGTAGGGGCGCTCGGATCGTTCGGCAGCTAATTTCGACAACATAAGCGAGTCGCCGCGAAAATCGGCATGCTGAATGACTTCGTCCCGCTGGTAATTATGGCCCAGGATCATGACCCGTTCACCTAGCGCACTCTTCGCCGCTGTCGTCCGGCGATATAATTCCTCCGTCGACTGCGTCTGGTACTCGGTGATTGGCCTCGGTAGCGTTGCAGCAGCCGTCACAATATTCCTCCAAACGTAAGGGAATTTATTCTACGATAGCCCCCCTCCACAATCAACGAATCGCCCATCGAGGAAAAGCACTAGTCACCCGCCCAAAGGAGAAGACGTGGAATGGGCCTAATGGCCGATTGACTTCGTCGTCTCGGAAGAATACGATTAGCCGCTATAGCTAGGGGAGCCTAGAGGCTGAGAGTCCGAATGATCGGACGACCCTCACAACCTGACCTGGATAATACCAGCGTAGGGAAGCCGGACGACATCGGAGCTTGTGAGGAATTCAGCCGCATTCCCGGCTTGTGGGAAGGCGGCTTTTTTATTCTCCTTCGCCGAATACCCCGTAGCCCGCTACGGGGATGAAGGCGTGGAGAACCCTCCATAGCCTTGGCGAAGGAGGGTCGTGGCTTCGGAGAACTTCGCAAGATGCTCCGCAGCTTGCTGCGGAGAGCTTCGTTGCACGAAGGCCGCTGGCAGATGTGGACCCTGCACGTCGATCAACCATGAAAGGATCTCTTTATGAGCATCCAGGCGAATACAAACGGATCCGTTAACGGGAATGGGATCCCGACTTCCTCATTGACCACGACGCCCTTTCCGGCATCGGGCAAAGTTTATGTGGACGGAACGCAGCCAGGGGTCCGTGTCCCGATGCGAGAAATCAGTTTGACCCAGACGAAAGAGACGAATGGGACGAGATCCAACAATGCTCCCGTGATCCTCTATGATACCTCTGGCCCTTATACTGATCCCGCCGTCACGATCGACGTCCGCAAGGGACTTACGCCGTTGCGGCGGCCCTGGGTACTCAGCCGACAGGATGTTGAAGAGCTTCCACAAGTAAGCTCGAACTACGGTCGCATCCGTGCGGTCGATCCAAACTTGGCAGAACTTCGTTTTCAGCATATCCGTAGATCGTTGCGGGCCAAACCTGGTCGCAACGTAACCCAGCTGCACTATGCGCGAAAAGGCATCATCACACCGGAGATGGAATTTATCGCCATCCGTGAGAACCAATCGCACCCAACCGAACCCGAGGTTGCATCCAAGAACGGCCATGGTGGTGGGGTGACGCAGCATCCCGGATTTGCCTGGGGTGCCGCCATTCCGCGAGTCATCACGCCGGAGTTCGTGCGCGACGAGGTTGCCCGTGGCCGCGCGATCATCCCATCGAACATCAACCATCCGGAAAGCGAACCCATGATCATCGGACGGAACTTTCTCGTGAAGATCAATTCCAACATCGGCAATTCCGCCGTCGCCTCCTCGATCGAAGAAGAAGTCGAGAAGATGATTTGGTCCACCCGTTGGGGTGCCGATACCGTGATGGACCTGTCGACGGGCAAAAACATTCACGAAACACGCGAGTGGATCATCCGCAATTCCCCGGTGCCGATCGGAACGGTGCCGATCTATCAAGCGCTCGAAAAAGTGAACGGCAAGGCGGAAGACCTCACATGGGAGGTTTTTCGCGACACCCTGATCGAACAGGCGGAACAGGGCGTCGACTACTTCACCATTCACGCGGGCGTGCGCCTGGCCTATGTGCCGATGACCGCAACGCGCATGACGGGGATTGTTTCGCGCGGCGGATCGATCCACGCGAAATGGTGTCTGGCCCACCACCAAGAAAACTTCGCCTATACGCACTTCGAAGAAATCTGCGAAATCATGAAGGCCTACGACGTCGCTTTCAGTCTCGGTGACGGACTCCGACCTGGATCGATCGCCGATGCCAACGACGAGGCGCAGTTTGCCGAGCTCGAGACTTTGGGTGAGCTGACCAAGATCGCATGGCGGCATGATGTACAGGTCATGATCGAAGGCCCAGGCCATGTGCCCATGCACATGATCCAGACCAACATGGAAAAGCAGCTCGAAGCCTGCCATGAGGCTCCATTTTATACTTTAGGACCGCTGACGACCGATATTGCGCCCGGCTACGACCACATTACATCAGGTATCGGCGCCGCCATGATCGGCTGGTACGGCTGCGCCATGTTGTGCTACGTGACTCCTAAGGAACATTTGGGCTTGCCGACTCGCGAGGACGTCAAGACCGGCGTCATCACGTATAAGATTGCCGCCCATGCGGCCGATCTGGCCAAAGGCCACCCTGGCGCCCAAGCGCGTGATAACGCTCTGTCGAAGGCTCGATTCGAGTTCCGCTGGGAAGACCAATTCAACCTCTCTCTCGATCCGGAGACTGCCCAGCAGTTCCACGACGAAACGCTTCCCGACAATGCCGCCAAGGTCTCGCATTTCTGCTCGATGTGCGGGCCACACTTCTGCTCCATGAAAATCACGCAAGACGTTCGAGAGTACGCCGCGCAGCTCCACGTCGACGAACAACAAGCGATTCAGATCGGCATGAAGGAAAAAGCAGAAGAGTTCAAAAAGACTGGCTCTGAAATCTACCGTTAACCGTTATTGGTTAGACGCATTCAATATCGGACTCCCAGCGCATCGATTAACGATTCACGGTTCACGATTAACGAGGTTGCAATGGCTAAACCTAAACCCGCCCCGTTACGGGAAAGAGACATCACCCGGCAGATCGCCCGGGAATACTATAAAGAGTTTGATCAGCTCATCGAGAGTGACGTCATTATCGTCGGCGCGGGACCATCCGGGCTTATTTGCGCGCACGACTTGGCCGCGATGGGATTTCGCACGCTCCTCATCGAGCAAAGCCTGGCTCTCGGTGGTGGATTCTGGTCCGGCGGGTATCTCATGAACAAGGCCACCATCTGCGAGCCGGCGAATGAAATCCTTGAAGAAATCGGCGTGCCTTGCAAGAAGATCAAAGAGTGCGAGGGGATGTATATCGTCGACCCACCGCACGCCACAGGAGCCTTGATTGCCGCGGCGTACAATGCCGGCGCCAAGATCATGAATCTGACGCGAGTGGTGGATTTGATCCTGCGCAATGACGGCCTATTGGAAGGAGTCGTCGTCAACAGCACCACCGCTGAGATGGCCGGTCATGATACCATCCACGTCGATCCCATCGCCCTTGAAAGCAAGATCGTGGTTGATGCCACCGGTCACGATGCCGTTCTGGTCGAACTCCTTCACAAGCGGAACCTGTATCATGAGGTCCCGGGAAACGGCGCCATGTGGGTCGCACGATCCGAAGAAGAAATCATGGATCGTACCGGAGAAGTGTCTCCAAATTGCTTCGTCATCGGATTGGCCGTCGCCGCCGTGTATGGCACCCCAAGAATGGGCCCAGCCTTCGGCTCGATGCTGCTGTCCGGGCGATATGGAGCGGAGTTAATTAAGAAGAAGCTGAAACAGGAGTGAGGAAATGTGGTTGATGGATGATGGGCTCTTGGTGGATGATGAGGAGCCGATGCTCGTTAACCATCAACTATCGACCGTTCAGTGATTCACATGGATATTCAAGACTTTTTGGTCCAAGGCGAAGGCCGCGAAGAAGACAAGCGCCAGGCATGGGATCTCTTCCAGCAGGCTTATGAGCAACAGATGAAGCGTGAACTGGAGGAGGCCGTCAACCTGTACAAAAAATCGCTTGCGACTCATCCCACTGCCGAAGCCTACACGTTCTTGGGATGGACCTATAGCTGGATGGGACGGATTGACGAGGCCATTGAAGAATGTCACAAGGCCATCGTGCAGGACCCTGACTTCGGCAACCCTTACAATGACATCGGCGCCTACCTGATCGAAAAGGGTGAATTTGACGAGGCCATTCCCTGGTTTCAGAGGGCGATTCAGGCCAAGCGTTACGAAAGTCCGGCCTATCCGCACCTCAATCTTGGCCGCGTGTATGAGCGCAAAGGCGACTGGACCGAAGCCATCGATTCGTATAAGAAAGCGCTTACCCTGGATCCAAACTACGTCTTAGCCAGGAAGGCGCTCGGACGGTTGGTCAGCTCGCTGAACTGAAACGGTTGGGTTGGTTTCTTCGATTCATCTCGTGATGCCGAACCCTAATCTGTAAACAAAAAAACAGCATGAACCAGACAAACCACACCACCATCTTGGTCGCCATTACAGATCTTTTCTTCTACACCAAAGTCAGAGACGCATTGCGTCAACCGGAATACCGGCTTGAAAAAGCACGCACGCAACAGGATATTGTCGAGAAAGCCGTATCGGCCAACCCAAGGGTAATCCTCTTCAATATGAACGACCTCACTCTTGATGCTTTTCAAGCGTTGGAGAAACTGAAAGCGGATCCACGGTTGAAGAGCATTCCGACGCTGGCCTTTGCCAATCATGAAGAAGTGGATACCTGGAACCGCGCCAAAGCGCTGGGAGTGACGAAGGTTGTCTCCCGCAATGAGTTCTCTGCCCGTACGAGAGAACTAGTGGAAGAATTGTTCACGTCAGACGTGAAGGGGTAAGGGGTGAAAGATTTTCGATGAGACAATCGCGCATCCACCAGCAACATGCTCAACTCGGAGCGACGTTTGAGAACATCACCGGCTGGGAAATACCGGCTCACTATGGCGATGTTGCGGCCGAACATCGTGCCGTCCGCCGGACAGTGGGGATAGCCGATCTCTCTCATCGCGGCAAGCTCCGGGTCACGGGTGAGGATCGCGTGAAGTGGCTGCAAAGCGTCATCAGCAACGACATCCTTCCCCTTCAACCAGGGCAAGGCCGCTATTCCAGTTTTTTGACCCACAAGGGCAAGATGCTCACATACTTCCGCCTGTACATGCAGACAGAAGCCGTCATGCTGGAGGACATCGGCGAGATCGGGGACGCCACGTTCCAGGCCCTCCGCAAATTCCTTCTCTACGGGACCAAAGCCAAGTTGGAAAACTGTGCCGAGAGCTGGGGGCTGCTGTTGATCAGCGGACCGAAGGCCTTGCATGTGGTGCAATCCGCGTTCGGTGTGGACGTCACGGACTTAAAGCCGGTCGATTTTGTCGCGGCACAGATCGGCGGACATCACGCCCTGGTGTTACGCACCGAAGAAACCGGAGAAATTGATATAGAAGTGCTGCTCCCTACTGACGGCCTCCCAGCCGCTTGGACCAGCGCCATGCAGGCCGGAGACAAGTTCGGCATGAGGGCAATCGGAAGCCACGCGCGAGAAGCCTTGCGCCTGGAAGCAGGCCTCCCGAAGGCCGGAGCTGATTTGAACGAAGAGATTGTGCCGCCAGAAGCTAATCTTGAGGAAAAGGCTTTCAGCCTGAACAAAGGGTGTTATCCGGGACAAGAAGTCGTGGCACGCATGGATACCTACGGTAACGTACGCCGCAAGCTCGTCGGCCTGGTCCTAAAAGATACAGTCGTCCCGTCGCATGGAGCCAAACTATACAGTGGTGATCGCGAAGTAGGCTGGATCAGCAGCGCCGTCCATTCACCCCAGCTCAATAAGGTCATTGCCTTCGGATTTCCTCTGCGCGACTTCAGTAAGCCCGGCACGGAACTGGCCGTGGAATTTGAGAGTGGCAGACATCCGGCCACCGTTCAGACCCTGCCCTTCTACACCAAGCAATAATCACAGCCCCCACGATGACCTATGTCTCTTGATGACCAGGAAGACAATACACAAACCACTCCGTATCAGGAAGCCGGTGAACTTGCGGGAATCACTCGCTTGGTGGACGAGTTCTACGTCAATATGGATACGCTGCCTGAGGCTGAAACCATTAGAAGCATGCATCCATCTGATCTGACCGAATCACGCAAGAAACTGACCTATTTCCTGTGCGGCTGGCTTGGTGGTCCCAAGCTGTTTCAGCAACAGTATGGGCCGATCAGCATTCCGGGATTCCACAAGAAGTTTCCTATCGGATACGAAGAGCGCGATGCCTGGTTGCTCTGCATGCAACGAGCCATCGCTGTCCAACCCTACAGCGGCCAATTCAAAGACTACCTCCTAGCGGCACTCAGCATCCCAGCGGAACGAGTGCGAGAAGTGAACGCAGGAGAATTCTAGCCCCCTCCCCTGCACAGACTGATCAGTTCCGATTGAAGTACAGACTCGCACGTTGGGTACATCTCTGCATCCTCGAGGATACAGAACCTCCATCTTTCAAGATTCTCTCGATGAACCGGTACCCTTCAAAATCAACGTGATGAACGAACAACTCGCCCGACTCCATTCAACCAATTGTGTGGCATTCTCCTTGCTCGTCGGAAATGGGAAGGAGTCGCGGTGGACCGAAATTCATGAACAACAAAATGGCTTCTCTCTTCAATCACTCTCAAGATCGTCACCTCTCCCGTTCACTCCAGACTGAACCGATCCCGATCGGATGCGAAGCTTGGATCGACGTGAGCCGGTTTTCTCCCGGAGAGAAGTTCGAGCCTCAGGCTGTTAGAGATCTCAAAGTGCCTGCAGACCATCCGCGTTCAGATCTTGCCGACAGTTCTCTGACGAAATCGTTTGCCCTCCTATGTAGGAAGTTTCGGCGTGGTTCCAACGAAGGTCTCGACTAACTACTCCCGCAACATCATCCGGTTCATTGGTAGAGCGACGAGCTGGGCAGTTTCAAAGGCGTGGCCTGCCCATCTTAGGCCATGCAAACCGCAGTCGTTAGTCGCACGTAATCGGACAAGTTAAAAAAAGTAACGCCGGATTCGAATGGCCCATCATATGTCAGTATTGTGGCCCAACCATGGATATTGGTCCGTTCAATTGCACATACAGCTACCAGGAGAGTAGTATTCGATGACCCCGCTCTGCCAATTATCAGACGCTATGGAGAATCGCGATGAGCACCATCGAACATGACTATGCTCCGATCTGCGACCTGTATGAGCGACATCTCGGATCGGCTTTGTTTGAGCCCTATGCGATCGATCTTGCGCGTCACGTAGCTGGTGACTGTGCAAAGGGCTCCGTTCTTGAAATGGCCTGCGGGACCGGTATTGTCACTCGACAACTCCGTACCTATCTGACGCCGGCCGTGGCCCTTACTGCAACCGATATCAATCTCGGCATGCTTGACTACTCGCAAAAGAAGCTGAACGCCTTGGAGGGAATCGCCTGGAAACAGGCGGACATCGCGGACCTGCCTTTTCCCGACGCTTCGTTCAATGTGGCCGTGTGTCAGTTCGGACTGATGTTCGTGCCGGATAAAGACCGCGCGTTTCGCGAAATGTGCCGAGTCCTGGTTCCAGATGGTTTGCTCACCTTCAGTGTGTGGGATCGGATGGAGAATAACTCCTGGGGCATCATTGCCCACGAGACCGTCGGAGGATTTTTCCCTGAAAATCCACCGCAGTTTTTCAAAGCGCCTTGTAGTTTTTATGATGTCGACGTCATGCGCAGTTTGTTGACGGCGAGCGGATTTGATCGCATCAACATTCAAACAGTCCGGAAGGAATGCTACAGTGGCACAGCTCAATCACTGGCGATCGGGCTGATCGAAGGCGCGCCGGTCCTCGCCGAAATTCAAGAACGTGGTGGTTCGTCCGAACCGATCGTCGATGCAGTGGCGACAGCCTTAGCCCGAGTTGGGGGAGCCAACCCATGCCGCTCAACGATGCAAGCCATTGTGGTAACGGCGCGAGTGAAGGATCACGTGAACCTATAGACATGGCGGCGTAGTTTCGGCTGTCATACATCCGATAGCCGAGATAGAGCAAGCAGAGCAGGAGCGCGAACAACGCCTTGTATCTTCCGCTGACTCTCTTCATCATGAGGGGAGTCCTTTTTGCTCAGCCGTTCGCCGGCTGTAAATCATCGCATAGACACAGGGCACGAAGGACAGGGTAAAGACGGTCGCCACGAGCAAGCCGCCGATGACGGCTCGCCCCAGCGGCGCATTCTGCGAATACCCGGTCGCCATGGGGACCATCCCGAGGACCATGGCCGACGCGGTCATGAGCACCGCGCGAAAGCGGGCGGTGCCGGCTTCGATCGCGGCCCGCACCGCGTCGCCGTGCTCTCGGAGCCGGTCGCGTGCAAAGGAGACGACGAGGATCGAATTGGCGGTCGCCGTGCCCATGCACATGATCGCGCCCGTCAAGGCTGGTTCCGACAGCGGCGTCCGGGTCACGAACAACGCCCAGGCAATGCCCGCCAGGGCGCCCGGCAAGGCGGTGACGATGATGAAGGGATCGAGCCAGGACTGGAAGTTGACGACGATCAGCAGATAGACCAGCACCATCGCGGCGAATAAGCCGAAAATCAGTTCCGCGTACGCGTCGTGCATCAGGGCGGCTTGCCCATGGATTTGGATCTCCGCGCTGTCGGGCAACTCATCCTTCAGCTCATGCACCGCCTCCTCGACGTCCTCCAGTAACCCGCCCAGGTCGCGCCCTTCGGGGGAGACATAGAGGTCGAAGAGCGGCATGATATTCCCGTGCGTGACGATGCTCGGTGTGCCCACTGGTTTGAAGCCGGCCATATTGCCGAGCAACTCCATCTCACTCGCCGCATTGCGGTCAAGGGACCCGACCGGGACGGTCTTGAGCGCCGTCATGCCGTTGACCTGCGGTTGCGGAATATAGACATTGATCTGATACGAAAATCCGGTGGCGGGATCGAGCCAAAAGATCTGGTCGACCTGTTGGCTCCCCGCCGCCACCATTTGAAGATTGACGGCGATGTCGCCCTCGGTCTTGTTCGCGTCAAGTCCGTACGTGCGGCGGCCTTCGGCCAGGAGGGTCGGCTGGCGCATCGGTTGCTGGAGCACCACGTCCGAGGCGCCGGGAATCTGGCGCAGCCGGCCGATCAATTTGCGGGCGAACTCATAGTTCTCGTCCTGGTCCGGTCCGTTGACCTGCACATCGATCGGCGCAGGCGCGCCGAAGTTGAGGATCTTGGCCGTCAGATCGGACGGTTGAAAGGTGAATTCGGTCCCGGGATAGCGCTCCGTCAAGCCCTTGCGGAGAATGCGCCGGTACTCCCACACCGGCGACTTTTCATCCTTCAAGAGGACCGTCACATCACAATCCTGAGAACCGATCGTGGGTGTCGGAATGAAGGCGAGGTTATGCGGTCCGATCGGGAGCCCGCAATTACCGACGACGTTCTCCACCTGCCCCGGCAACAACGTCTCGATGTCTTCGGCGACCAGCGACACGATGCGCGCGGACACCTCGACGCGCGTGCCGAGCGGCGCGCGAAAATGCATCTGAATGACATCCGACCGAATCTCGGGGAAGTAGTCGCGTCCCAGGAAGTAATAGAGGGAGAGCGAGCTCACCGCGAGGGTCAGCGCCATGATGACGAAGCTGCGACGACGAGCCACCGCCTGTTCGAGCAACGCACCATAGCCTTGGCGAAATCGATTAAAGCGGCGCTCAAAGCCGGCTTGAAAGCGGGTGAAGAGGCCCAGCAGGCCCGCTAGGTTGGCGCGCCAGCCGACCCGATGTTCCTGATGTCCGGATGCCGCCTCGTGGTGCTCCACGACGAGCATGTATTTCGCCATGGTCGGCACCAGCGTCCGCGACAGGATAAAGGAGGCAATCATGGCAATGACGACCGCCTCCGCCATGGGCTTAAACAGATAGCCGGAGGTGCCGGTGAGCTTGAAGAGCGGCAACCAGACGATCGCGATGGCTAACGTGGAGACCAACGTCGGGACGACGATCTCATTGGCGGCATCGATGATCGCGGTCTCCAGCGGCTTGCTCATTTCGAGATGGCGATCGATATTCTCGATCATCACGGTCGCATCATCGACCAGGATGCCGACGGCCAGCGCCAACCCGCCCAAGGTCATCACATTGATCGTCTCCCCGAGCCAATGGAGCCCGATGATGGCGCTTAGAATGGAGAGCGGGATCGAGGTGGCGATAATCACCGTCGGTCGCCAAGACCCCAAGAGCACCAGCACGATGAAGCCGACCAGCAGACCGGCGGTGAGCATTTCATGCAGCACGTCCACGATCGACTCCTTGACGAACGTCGACGTGTCGTTGAGGAGCCTGATTTGCATACCCTTCGGGACAATCTTCTGAATGCGCGGGACCATCTCTTTGATCCCGTCCACCACGTCCAAGGTGGACGCCTCCGTGCTCTTCATCGCGACGATGATGACGGATTGTTTCCCATTCACGATTACTGCATTCTGTTGCACCCGTCCCATGAGTTCGGCCGTACCGATGTCGTGCAGGTAGACGAACGCGTTCCCTTCGCGCTTGATCGGAATGTTTTCAAAGTCCTTGATCTGCATCGGGGAGGCATTGGTCAGGAGCATCCAGTCGCTCTGCTCGATCTTGACGTCCCCGGCCGGCAGGATGAGGTACTGTTGCCGGAACACGGCGTGGACATCCGCCACTGTGATGTGACGAGCGAGCAAGGCTTGCTGGTCGAGGTTGATCATCACTTGTAGCGGAGACCCGCCGTAGGGAAATGGGACGATCACGCCGTTGACGGTGACCAGCAGGGGGCGGATTTGCATGTAGGAGATGTTAAAGAGCTCGGCCGGCGTCATGGTGTCGGAGCTGACTTCCAGCATCGCGACCGGCAGCGAGGACGGCGCGAGCCGCATGATCATGGCCGGCGAAATATCGGGCGGCAAGACTTTGATGACGGTCTGTGCGATGGCGGTGATATCCGCTTCCGCCCGGCCGACGTCGATGCCGTCCTGAAGAAAAATATTGGTGATGCTGATGCCGTAGTAGGAATGACTGTGCAGGTACTTGATCCCTTCGACAGTCGAGGTGACGAAGCGCTCGAACATATACGTGATGCGTCCGTCCAGCCTCGGCGGCAACATGCCGAGGTAGGGCCAGACGATGGACGTAACGGGAATCCGGATGGAGGGAAACACGTCGGTCGGCATCTCTTGGATGGTCAGCGTCCCGAACAGCACGAGCAAGATCGCCAGCACAACGAAGGTGTATGGCCGGCGAAGGGCTATGATGACAAGTTGGTTCATAGGCGAAGCTCGACAGGGCCCCTGTCACTTCGTCGGCTCCGGCGTGCTGAGGGTCGTTGGTGTGCCATGGTCACCGTTATGATGATGGCTTTGACTCAGGTGCTTCCGTCGTAGCGAGATCATGTCCCGGCCTCACCTCGGGCTCTTCTGGCGTGACGAGATCATACCCTGGTCTCGGCGTGACGATGCGTACCGCATCGCCTTCGAGTAACGTGTGGAGGGGATTGTTGATGAGGCGGTCGCTCGCGGAAAGCCCCGCCGACACCTCGACCGCGCTGTCCATGAGATTGTTCACGGTGATCGGCTTCAGGTGCACGCGGTTGTCCTCCGTCAGCACAGCTGCTTGTACGGCATCATCTTTTTCGTAGACCAGTGCGCTGGTCGGGATGACAAAGGTGGGCCGATCCACCGGTGCCGTAAGGTGGACAATGGCGTAGGAACCGGGCCAGAGCGCGTGATCTTCATTCTCGATCGTGAAGACCACGGTCGCGGTCCGCGTCGCGACGTCGAATCCACGGGAGACCGTGAGGAACTTGGCGGTCCAATGTCGATTGGGCAATTGCGGCACGGTGACGTCGGCCGTCAAGCTGGGGCGCAGGAAGGGCCCGAAGTACGCCGGCACCTTAATAAAAAGACGCAATCGATCGATGACGGCCACTGTATAGAGATTGGTTTTCGCATTGGGGCTGTGGAGCGTCCCCTGCTTACTGACCAAATCCCCGACGTTGATGTTGCGCTGGAGGACCACGCCGTCAAAGGGAGCAATGATCTTTTTGAACCCGATGAACGCCTCGATGTTCCTGACCTGTTGATGCGCGGCCTCGACGACTGCCGCCTGAGCTCTCAGTTCTTGTTCCTTCACCGTGATCGACTGCTCAGTGACCGCATGATTGTGGCGGAGGGCAATCCAACGCTGCGCGGTCACCGCGGCGAGCCGATATTTGGCGCGTTCCGCATCCAGATCCTTGATGGCCTGCTGATATTGAGCGTCGAGGTCCGGCGTGCTGATATCGGCCAGAATGTCGCCTTTTTTCACCCAGTCTCCGTATTTCTTATGCCACATCTTCACGTAGCCCGTGACCCGCGCGTAGCTTGTCGCCTCATACCAGCCTTGAAACGTACCGGGAAGCGTGATGCTCTCGGTCGCGGACACCGGCTTGGGAGAGATGATGGCTACGGGGGGAGCGATGGCGTTGAGCGTCGTCTCGCGAAGCATGGCGGCGTAGTTTCGGCTGTCATACATCCGATAGCCGAGATAGAGCAGCACGAGCAGGAACGCGAACCACGCCATAGATCGTCCGCTGACTTTCTTCATCATGAGGCAAGTCCTTTTTGCTCAGCCGTCCGCCGGCTGTAAATCATCGCATAGACACAGGGCACGAAGGACAGGGTAAAGACGGTCGCCACGAGCAAGCCGCCGATGACGGCTCGCCCCAGCGGCGCATTCTGCGAATACCCGGTCGCCATGGGGACCATCCCGAGGACCATGGCCGACGCGGTCATGAGCACCGCGCGAAAGCGGGCGGTGCCGGCTTCGATCGCGGCCCGCACCGCGTCGCCGTGCTCTCGGAGCCGGTCGCGTGCAAAGGAGACGACGAGGATCGAATTGGCGGTCGCCGTGCCCATGCACATGATCGCGCCCGTCAAGGCTGGTTCCGACAGCGGCGTCCGGGTCACGAACAACGCCCAGGCAATGCCCGCCAGGGCGCCCGGCAAGGCGGTGACGATGATGAAGGGATCGAGCCAGGACTGGAAGTTGACGACGATCAGCAGATAGACCAGCACCATCGCGGCGAATAAGCCGAAAATCAGTTCCGCGTACGCGTCGTGCATCAGGGCGGCTTGCCCATGGATTTGGATCTCCGCGCTGTCGGGCAACTCATCCTTCAGCTCATGCACCGCCTCCTCGACGTCCTCCAGTAACCCGCCCAGGTCGCGCCCTTCGGGGGAGACATAGAGGTCGAAGAGCGGCATGATATTCCCGTGCGTGACGATGCTCGGTGTGCCCACTGGTTTGAAGCCGGCCATATTGCCGAGCAACTCCATCTCACTCGCCGCATTGCGGTCAAGGGACCCGACCGGGACGGTCTTGAGCGCCGTCATGCCGTTGACCTGCGGTTGCGGAATATAGACATTGATCTGATACGAAAATCCGGTGGCGGGATCGAGCCAAAAGATCTGGTCGACCTGTTGGCTCCCCGCCGCCACCATTTGAAGATTGACGGTGATGTCGCCCTCGGTCTTGTTCGCGTCAAGTCCGTACGTGCGGCGGCCTTCGGCCAGGAGGGTCGGCTGGCGCATCGGTTGCTGGAGCACCACGTCCGAGGCGCCGGGAATCTGGCGCAGCCGGCCGATCAATTTGCGGGCGAACTCATAGTTCTCGTCCTGGTCCGGTCCGTTGACCTGCACATCGATCGGCGCAGGCGCGCCGAAGTTGAGGATCTTGGCCGTCAGATCGGACGGTTGAAAGGTGAATTCGGTCCCGGGATAGCGCTCCGTCAAGCCCTTGCGGAGAATGCGCCGGTACTCCCACACCGGCGACTTTTCATCCTTCAAGAGGACCGTCACATCACAATCCTGAGAACCGATCGTGGGTGTCGGAATGAAGGCGAGGTTATGCGGTCCGATCGGGAGCCCGCAATTACCGATGACGTTCTCCACCTGCCCCGGCAACAACGTCTCGATGTCTTCGGCGACCAGCGACACGATGCGCGCGGACACCTCGATGCGCGTGCCGAGCGGCGCGCGAAAATGCATCTGAATGACATCCGACCGAATCTCGGGGAAGTAGTCGCGTCCCAGGAAGTAATAGAGGGAGAGCGAGCTCACCGCGAGGGTCAGCGCCATGATGACGAAGCTGCGACGACGAGCCACCGCCTGTTCGAGCAACGCACCATAGCCTTGGCGAAATCGATTAAAGCGGCGCTCAAAGCCGGCTTGAAAGCGGGTGAAGAGGCCCAGCAGGCCCGCTAGGTTGGCGCGCCAGCCGACCCGATGTTCCTGATGTCCGGATGCCGCCTCGTGGTGCTCCACGACGAGCATGTATTTCGCCATGGTCGGCACCAGCGTGAACGACAGGATAAAGGAGGCAATCATGGCAATGACGACCGCCTCCGCCATGGGCTTAAACAGATAGCCGGAGGTGCCGGTGAGCTTGAAGAGCGGCAACCAGACGATCGCGATGGCTAACGTGGAGACTACCGTCGGGACGACGATCTCATTGGCGGCATCGATGATCGCGGTCTCCAGCGGCTTGCTCATTTCGAGATGGCGATCGATATTCTCGATCATCACGATTGCATTATCGACCAGGATGCCGACGGCCAGCGCCAACCCGCCCAAGGTCATCACATTGATCGTCTCCCCGAGCCAATGGAGCCCGATGATGGCGCTTAGAATGGAGAGCGGGATCGAGGTGGCGATAATCACCGTCGGTCGCCAAGACCCCAAGAGCACCAGCACGATGAAGCCGACCAGCAGACCGGCGGTGAGCATTTCATGCAGCACGTCCACGATCGACTCCTTGACGAACGTCGACGTGTCGTTGAGGAGCCTGATTTGCATACCCTTCGGGACAATCTTCTGAATGCGCGGGACCATCTCTTTGATCCCGTCCACCACGTCCAAGGTGGACGCCTCCGTGCTCTTCATCGCGACGATGATGACGGATTGTTTCCCATTCACGATTACTGCATTCTGTTGCACCCGTCCCATGAGTTCGGCCGTACCGATGTCGTGCAGGTAGACGAACGCGTTCCCTTCGCGCTTGATCGGAATGTTTTCAAAGTCCTTGATCTGCATCGGGGAGGCATTGGTCAGGAGCATCCAGTCAGTCTGCTTGATCTTGACGTCCCCGGCCGGCAGGATGAGGTACTGTTGCCGGAGCACGGCGTGGACATCCGCCACTGTGATGTGACGAGCGAGCAAGGCTTGCTGGTCGAGGTTGATCATCACTTGTAGCGGAGACCCGCCGTAGGGAAATGGGACGATCACGCCGTTGACGGTGACCAGCAAGGGGCGGATTTGCATGTAGGAGATGTTAAAGAGCTCGGCCGGCGTCATGGTGTCGGAGCTGACTTCCAGCATCGCGACCGGCAGCGAGGACGGCGCGAGCCGCATGATCATGGCCGGCGAAATATCGGGCGGCAAGACTTTGATGACGGTCTGTGCAATGGCGGTGATATCCGCTTCCGCCCGGCCGACGTCGATGCCGTCTTGAAGAAAAATATTGGTGATGCTGATGCCGTAGTAGGAATGACTGTGCAGGTACTTGATCCCTTCGACAGTCGAGGTGACGAAGCGCTCGAACATATACGTGATGCGTCCGTCCAGCCTCGGCGGCAACATGCCGAGGTAGGGCCAGACGATGGACGTAACGGGAATCCGGATGGAGGGAAACACGTCGGTCGGCATCTCTTGGATGGTCAGCGTCCCGAACAGCACGAGCAAGATCGCCAGCACAACGAAGGTGTACGGCCGGCGAAGGGCTATGCTGACAAGTTGCTTCATACGTGAAGTCCGTTGGTCGTCATCTTTTCTGGCTCATATACTGGCATATATGGTCGTGCGCAGGGAACTCGGAATATTGTCGGGTGCAGGAGCCTCGAATAAATCCCAGTGCTCAACATATGCGTCTTCATCGCATGAGGCAGCGAAACACGCGAGAGGATCTTTGGCTGGTAGAAGCTGATAGGATGAGGGTCGAGAGCAGGGTGCAACCCTCGTTGTTGGGCCAGCGCAGCATGAATTCGTTGAATGCCACGCCCGAAGGCAAGAGCGTCTACAGAGAACTTCCGGTTACGGTGGTGTCGCTGTACAAGCGTGAGCCTTCATGCGCACTCCAAGGATAGGCCACTCGTTTTCCGGTGGCTCGACTCAATCTGCCTGATCATGCAGAACGAGGAATACCAGTAATATATTATCAAGGATCCCGCCGTTGATTGGGCTTGCGATAGGTTGAGCGGCCCAATTCTCTTGTCGACGGCTGAGGTTTGGCCTGCGCTCTGCTTTTCTATTCCTACGTAGAGATTAGCCTGCGGCGGCGTGAAGAAAGATGGGGACTTAGGACGGTCGGTTCTGAAGGAAGATTAGAAAACGGCCTGGTACCCCGCGCCCATCTCCGGAGACAACCATCGGTCTGATATCGCCCGGACGACCCCTCCGGAGACCATCGCCATTGATCTACCGCCCCACTCCTGGCAGTCCGAGTCGAATGACCGCGTCCGCGTTCGGTGATTGCGTGATTTCACTGTCGTACCCCGCACGGGACCCCCTGCCGGCCCCCCTGCTGGAACCTCCTCCATACCCCTCGACGTAACCATCCGAGTATCCCCCGCCATACCCCTCGTCGTAACCGTAACCCTCGGTGTAACCTCCGGCGTATCCCTCGCCGTACCCCCCGGAGTTACCTCCGGACCGTGGTCCGACATGTTCACCGGCCATGCCTTCCATCTGTAGCTGGTCCATCAGGGTTGTGGGCAAAGGGTCGTTTCCGCCACCGACAGTCCAATACCGTCCCTCTATCCCTCGCTGACGATCGTAGGAATTCAATGGAAGTTCACAGGAGTCTGGTTCACGAAATTGACCTTGGTACTTGTCGCCGTTGTAATGAGGCCAGGCTTGGACCTCTCCGGGATAGGCGGCCAGAGTCAGGAGACCGAGAAAGATTATGACTTGAGTCATGGGTGCCATCTCCTTTCACCTACGTCTTGCCGTGCGCCTCAGGTGTATGCAGTTGATATGACCTCGAATTCCTATAGTTGCACATGGTAGGGGATGCCGAAATGTTAAATACTTATGGATCAATCGAAAAAATTCTCCCACAGTCGACAACAATATAGAAGCCAGGTCGATGAACCATGACGCTTTCTTCATGAAATCTTCATCAAAACTTCATGATCGAGCAATAGGATTTCCACATCGAGTCAGCATTCCACAGTTACCATGGTAGGGCATGTCCAAATGCTAAATACTATGGTCCCTCCGAAAGACTTCTCCCGCAGCCGGCACGGGCAGGTTCCACAAGATTCAACTGCTGGGCAGTTGAATCTTGGCACTTCAAGTATTGCATATACGATTGTGTCCGGTGCCGGCTGTTTGGCGGCCATGGCGACTGCGGAATCGGAGATCATGAGGACCGTGTATGTGTCTGGCATCGCATATCCGATACTCAGGTGACCTCTCGCAGGGCGGTCGCCATGACAGACAACAAATGGTGACGAATGCATCGCCGGCTGGCTAATGGCGCGGGACCTGAGGACTCTGCGCTACCTAGGCAAGACGCAACCATGCTTGTGCTGCGACTCAGAGCAATCTGACCACAATTCTAGACCGGTGATATCACTGCAAACCAAAAGGAGACTTTCATTATGCATGGAGGAATGCACCATACGAATAGACTCGGACGGATTGTTGCTATCCTGCTCCTTTGGGCGTTCTCGTTGACCCTCGCGGTCGCAATTGCAGCCGCAGAATCCTTGAGCTTCCTTGATGACCAAATCCGGTTCTACCCTGCTCAACGAGAGGGTGACCGTATTCTCATTCCATTTGATCAGCCGCCTGCGGACAACGAGGAGGTTCTCCTTCTCGGACACCATACGGATCTCATTCCCCTCAAACGCCTTCAACAAGAGCCGATTAAGCCGCAGTCAATGACTCACCCTCGGCCGCACTATGTGTACGGTCTCGCGACAGGTCGCCTATTGAGTACAAGAGAGCAGTTCTTAGTGGCTGTGGGAAAGGAGATCACCCCGCTCCTCAAATGGAATGCGGACGACTCGATGAGCGGTAAACGCCAAGGGAGTATGGACCGCGAGGTGACCGATCAACTGTTGGCCAGGCTCTCAAGTGGACCGATGTCCTCGATGCAGGACAACGCAGACACCTCTCTTTCTTTGGAAGACATCGCAATCTCGACTGGCCTGATGTCGTCTGACAGCGCCAAACAGCTGGCCGCCAGCTCCTGCGTGAAACCGGACAAAGGTTTCGAAATCACAGGGCGTCAAATCCTGACTGCGCAAGACTCGATGGCGACGGTCTTTTACCTGCAGCAAGAGCTGCTTCTGCAGGGAGCGCTTCTGCAATCTACACCCGACAAGATATTCGGCGGAAACAACTATGGCGGGCCATCAATGAAAGAGGTTGTCGGCATAGTCGAGCCTGGAGGCTCATGTCGCATACTGGCGTCTGCCACCAGTGACGGCTATGGGCTATATACCAACGGGTCTTTGATGCCTGTTGGCCCGATCTCCGGCATCATTGCACTCTCTACGGGACGATCTATTGCAAAATGGCTCGTCCTCAAGTCATCGATGGCTGCAGTCTGGGGTTATACATTTATTGATCTGTCGATGCCGTTGAACCGTGAACCTAAACGACGATTTCTCCGTGAAGATAAGGTGTAGAAGCGAGAACTTCATCTGACAGTCAGGTAGCGTCCTCTCCTCCACGAAAGGAGTGAGGACGGTGACGACAAAACAGAAGATCATCAGGACCAAGGTGGGGGTCTTGGAACTCGTCAAGCAACTGGACCGCGTCTCCAAAACATGTCGGCTGATGGGCTAGAGTCAAGATAGCTTTTCTCGCTTCAAGGGCTGTCGAGACCGGGGGCGAGGCTGCGCGGCAAGAGATCTCCCGACAGAAACCTCTCCTTAATAATCGAGTGTCCTCAGAGAGGGAGCAGCCCATCGTGCGGATGGCGCTCGACCAACCGGCAGAGGAGCAAGCCCGGGTAGCGAACGAGCTGCGCAAGCAACCCTGACCGTGTCACCAGCCGGTGTCCGCTGCATCCGGCTGCGACATGATGGCGAGCAGGATAATTTTAGATGCGAAGCATCGTCACTGTGCAGAGGATTACCCTGATGGAGGTGACGCAGGTTCTTGGTCTTCGCCGGACGCTGCCGTGACGACGCGCACCTTCTCGCCTTCGAGTAACGCGTTGCTTGGATTGTTGATGATGCGATCGTTTGCGGAAAGCCCCTCTGCCACATCGATCGTATGGGCCGTGAGTCGGCCGATAGCGATGCGCTTGTAGTGGACGCGATCATCCTGCGTCAGCACGGCGACCTGCGCGCCCGCCTCCTGAAACACCAGCGCGGTGAGCGGCATTGTGAAGGCTTGTCGATTGACCGGGGCAGTGATCCGGACCTGGGCGTAAGAGCCTGGCCAGAGCGCATGGTCTTTATTGTCGATCGTGAAAACCGAGGTCACAGTACGCGTCCCTGCCTGGAAGTGACGGGCGATGGTGAGAAAGTTGAAGGTAAAATGGCGATCGGGCAATTGCGGCACCGTCACATCGACCGTCAGGCCCGGATGGAGGAACGGGGCGAACCGTTCCGGCACATTGACAAAGAGGCGCAATTTATCGATAACGGCCACTGTATAGAGGTTGGTGATCCCATTGGGGTTGCTGAGATTACCCTCCTTGCTGACCAAATCACCGACGTTGATGTTGCGTTGAATGACCACGCCGTCAAAGGGGGCGCGGAGCGTTTTGAACCCAATGAACGCCTCGATGTTCTTAACCTTTTGCTCGGCTGCCCTGACCACGGCCGCCTGGGTTTTCATATGCTGTGCTTGCACGGTGACCGACTGTTCGGAGACGGCATAGGTTGGGCGTAACCCGATCAAACGTTTCGCCGTGACGTCGGTGAGTTTATACCACGCACGTTGCGATTTCAGAGCGGCCTTCGCCTGTTCATATTCGGCATCGAGATCCGGCGTGCTGATTTCGGCAAGGACCTCGCCTGTTTTCACTGCGTCTCCGTAGCGCTTGTACCACATTTTCACATAGCCCGTGACCCGTGCGTAGATCGACGCTTCGTACCAGCCCATAATATTGCCGGGGAAGGTAACCGTCTCGGTCAGCGGCGTCGCGACGGCTGGAACAACGGATACGGTGTGGAGGGTTGCTTCAGGCGGGCCGGGATGCAGCGCCGCTGCGTCGTTTCCACTGCCATGAATGTGGTAGGCAAGATAGAACGCGCACGACAGAATCACTATGGAAGCAGCAGTGAGTACTCTTCGGTACCGGGCGATCTGCTCGAGCAACAGTCTGTAGCCTCGAACGGGGTCGTCACCTGACGATGCCCCACCCCCTTGTTCGTTGTGATCATCCATCTGCTGTAGCGTCATGAACAAGGCGTCCTTCGTTTATATCTTCCCTTACTCTCCTACCCTGTTCGATATCAAGCGCACGACAGGGCACTGGTAAAATTTGTCTTACTCGTTGTGAACTGTGATGCAGAAAACATTCACACTTTACCAGTACCCACGACAGGATGAAGCAGGCGAAGGAGCAGCGCCATCATGATGGCCTCTGCGATGTGCGATGGGTGTGAATCGGTAGCCGGACCGGCGCACGATCTGGAAAGAGTCCACCATCAAACCAAACACATCAAGACACTGTCGTTTCCTCGGCTCCAGCGTGCTGAACGCCGTCAGTCGGCCGTGGTCACAGCGACGATGGTGGCTTTGCCTTGGACTCTGCGGTCGTGCCGATGTCATACCCCGGCCTCGGCGTGACGATGCGCACGACGTCCCCTTCGAGCAACGTGGCGGTGGGATTGTTGATGACGCGGTCGCTCGAGGAAAGCCCCTCTGCCACCTCGATCGCGTTGTCCATGAGTTGGGTCACCGTGATCGGTTTGAAATGCACGTGGTTGTCCTCCGTCACCACGACCACTTGCATGCCCTGCTCCTGGTATACCAAGGCACTGGTCGGAATGACTAAGGCCGGCCGATCAACTGAGGCCGTGAGGTGGACTTCAGCGTAGGAACCGGGCCAGAGCGCATGGTCTTCATTGTCGATCGTGAAGACCGTCGTCGCTGTCCGCGTCGAAACCTCGAATCCACGGGCGACCGTGAGGAACTTGGCGGTCCAACGGCGATTGGGCAATTGCGGCACGGTGACATCGGCGGTCAAGCCTGGGTGAAGGAATGGCCCGAAGAACTCCGGCACATTGACAAAGAGACGCAATTTATCGACAACGGCCACCGTAAACAGGTTACTTTTTGCATTGGGGGTGCTGAGATTGCCTTCCTTACTGACCAAATCACCGACGTTGATGTTGCGCTGGATCACCACCCCGTCAAAGGGGGCGATGATTGTTTTGAACCCAATGAACGCCTCGATGTTCTTGACCTGGTGCTCTGCGGCCTCGACGACCGCAGCCTGGGCTCTCAGTTCTTGCTCCTTCACCGTAATCGACTGTTCAGAGACCGCATGATTTGGGCGGAGGGCAACCCACCGTTTCGCAGTCACAGAGGCGAGCCGAAACTTGGCGCGTTCCGCATCCAAATCCTTGATGGCCTGCCGATATTCGGCGTCGAGATCCGGTGTGCTGATGTCGGCGAGGACGTCGCCCTTCTTCACCCAGTCTCCATAGCGCTTATGCCACATCTTCACATAACCGGTGACTCGCGCGTAGATCGGCGCTTCATACCAGCCCTCAATCGTGCTGGGAAGCGTGATGCTCTCGGTCGCCGACATCGGTTTGGGAGAGATAACGGCCACCGTGGCAATGGCGCCTTCGAGCGTTGCTTCGCGGAGTTCGGCGTCATAGTTGCTGCTCTCATGAATCCGATGGCCGAGATAGAGCAGGCAGAACAAAATTGCCAACACGACAACGTGTATTCTGCTACGTCTCTTCATCGCAGGGTCGATGCCTTTTGTCGAGCCATTCGACGGCTGTAGATAATCGCGTACACGCAGGGCACGAAGAACAGGGTGAAGACAGTCGCCATGAGCAAGCCACCGATGACGGCCCGACCCAGCGGCGCATTCTGCGAATACCCGGTCGCCATGGGAACCATGCCCAGGATCATGGCCGAAGCTGTCATGAGCACGGGACGAAAGCGCGTTTTCCCTGCTTCGATCGCGGCCCGCAATGCGTCGCCGTGCTCTTTGAGCTGGTCACGCGCATAGGAGACGACCAGGATGGAATTGGCGGTCGCCGTGCCCATGCACATGATGGCGCCCGTGAGGGCCGGTTCCGACAGCCGCGTATGGGTCAGGAACAACGACCAGGCAATGCCCGCCAGTGCGCCGGGCAAAGCCGTGATGATGATGAAGGGATCGAGCCAGGACTGGAAGTTGACGACGATGAGCAGATAGACCAGCACGATCGCGGCGAGCAGGCCGAAGACAAGTTCAGCATAGGCATCCTGCATGAGGGAGGCTTGGCCATGGATTTGGATCTCCGCGCTGTCGGGCAACTCGTTCTCCATGTCATGAGTGATCTGCTCGACGTCCTCCAGCACCGCGCCGAGGTCACGCCCTTCTGCGGAAATGTAGACGTCGAACAACGGCATAATGTTCCCGTGGGTCACCACGCCCGGGGTTCCCATCGGAGACAAGCTAGCCAAATTGCCGAGCAGCTCCACCCTTGTATCTGACTGATGGCTGGCGGAACCGACCGGGATGGTCTTGAGACTATCGATGCTATTGATCTGCGGCTGTGGGATGTAGACGTTGATCTGATACGAAAACCCGGTTGCGGGATCGAGCCAATAGAGCTGGTCGACCTGTTGGCTCCCGGCGGTCGTCATAAGCAGATTGTCGGCAATGTCCTTCTCGGTCTTCTTCACGTCGAGTCCGAACGTTCGATGGCCTTCGACCATGATGGTCGGCGTGCGCATCGTCTGCTGGATCACCACATCCGCAGAGCCGGGGATCTGGCGCAGCCGGCCCACCAATTTGCGGGCGAACTCGTAGTTCGGATAGTAATCCGGACCGTTGATCTGGACATCGATCGGCGCGGGCTCGCCGAAGTTGAGGATTTTTGCCGTCAGATCGGAAGGCTGAAAGGTGAATGCAGTCCCCGGATAGAGCTCTTTCAAGCCCTTGCGGAGAATACGCCGGTACTCCCACACCGGCGACTTGCCGTCCTTCAAGAGGATCGTCAGATCGCAATCCTGAGAGCCGATCGTGGGTGTCGGAATGAAGGCGAGATTATGCGGTCCGGCCGGCAGCCCGCAATTACTGACGACCTTTTCCACCTGACCGGGCAGCAACGACGAGATATCTTTGGAGACAAGCGAGGCGATACGTGCCGAGACTTCGATACGCGTGCCGAGTGGCGCGCGCAGATGCATCTGAATGACCCCCGACCGAATCTCGGGGAAGTAGTCGCGTCCCAGGAAATGAAAGAGAGAAAAGGAGCCCACCGCGATGGCCAGCGAAATGGCGACAAAGATGCGACGGCGAGCCACGGCCCCTTCGAGCAGCTTTCCGTAGCCTTCGCGAAATCGATTAAAGCGGCGGTCGAAGCCGGCTTGAAAGTTGGTGAAGAAGCTGATCAGTCCCGCCACGTTGGTATGCCGGCCGACCGGATGCTCCAGTGGAGCCTGGTGACCCTTGACGAGCAAGTATTTCGCCATGGTCGGCACAAGCGTGCGTGACAGGATGAAGGAAGCGAGCATGGCAATGATGACCGCCTCTGCCATAGGCATGAACAGCCAGCCGGACACGCCGCTGAGCCTGAAGAGCGGCAACCAGACAATCGCGATGGCCAGGGTGGCGACGAGCGTCGGGACGACGATCTCATTGGCGGCATCGACGATCGCCTGCTCCAGGGGCTTCTCCATTTCCATATGGCGATCGATATTCTCGATCATCACGGTGGCATCATCGACCAGGATGCCGACGGCCAGCGCCAGGCCTCCCAAGGTCATCACATTGATCGTCTCACCGAGCCAATGGAGGCCGATGATGGAGGTCAGGATGGAGAGCGGAATCGACGTGGCAATGATGACCGTTGGTCTCCAGGAGCCCAAGAGCACCAACACGATGAAGCCGACCAGCGCGCCGGCGGACAACATTTCGTGGAGCACGTCCCTGATCGCATCCTTGACGAACTCCGACGCGTCATCGAGGAGTCTGATCTTCACGCCTTTTGGGACGATCTTCTGGATGCGCGGGATCATCTTTTTGATCCCGTCCACCACGTCCAAGGTGGACGCCTCCGTGCTCTTCATCACGACGATGATGACCGTCTGTTTACCCTCCACCAGCACCGCGTTCTGTTGCACCTGTCCCATGAGACGGACTGTGCCGAGGTCGCGCAGGTAGACAAACGCGTTGCCTTCGCGTTTGATCGGAATATTCTCGAAGTCCTCGATTTTCATCGGTGAGGCATTGGTCTGGACGATCCAGTCTGTCTCCTTAATCTTGACGTCTCCGGACGGCAGGATGAGGTATTGTTGCCGGAGCACCTCGTGGACATCGGCCGGAGCGATATGACGAGCGAGCAATTGTTGCTGATCGAGGTTGACCATGACCTGCATGGGCTGGCCCCCGTATGGATGCGGCACGATCACGCCGGGTACCGTCACGAGCAGGGGGCGGATTCGCATGTAGGCGAGGTTATAGAGCTCCGCCGGCGTCATCGTATCAGAGCCTACTTGCAGCATCGCCACCGGAATCGAGGATGGAGCCAGACGCATGATCATGGGAGGGGAAATATCGGGCGGGAGCGCTTTGACCACGTTCTGTGCGATCGCCGTGATATCCGCTTCAGCCCGACCCACATCCACGCCGTCCTGGAGAAAAATATTGGTGATGCTGATACCATAGTAGGAGTGACTATGAAGATATTTGATCCCTTCCACCGTCGAGGTCACGAAGCGCTCGAACATATATGTGATGCGCCCTTCCACCTGCTGCGGCAACATTCCGCTGTAGATCCAGACCACGGATGTGACGGGAATATTGATGTATGGGAAGACATCGGTCGGCATGTCTTGGATCGTCAGAGTCCCGAACAGCAGGATCAGAATGGCGAGCACGACGAATGTGTACGGCCGTCGGAGGGCTATGAGGACAAGCTGGTTCATAGATAAAGTCCACCGACCGAGGGCGTGAGGGGTGTCGCCCCCTCACCGACGACGAATTCTTTGATCGCGCAGAATGGTCTTGTCCGACCAAACGTTTTCAAGCAATATTACGAGAGAAGGTCAGAGCGATCCCTGCGGCAGTATACAGCCTTCACCTTCGGTCGGAAACTAGCTATTTGACTAGGAGTATTCCTCGTGAAGCGCTGACTTCTGCAAGTCACAGTGATGTGACGAAGTATGACGGTGAACAGTACAATCATGCCCTTCGACGCGGATCGTGACCTCGACACAACCGAGGCAGAACAAAAGAGTCTGCGTTACGATTTCGAGCAATCTGACTGAACCGACAAAATCAATGCAAGCCAAACGGGACTCTCATGATGACGGAACGGATCCTACGGGCAATCTCAGACAGGTGGTTTCGATCCTACTCCTCTGGACGATCTCGTTGCTTCTAGCTGTGCCAACGGCAGATGCAGAAACTTTGAGCTTTCTCGACGGCCGAATCCGGTTCTATCCGGCTCAGCGGGAGGGTGATCGCATTCTCATTCCATTTTCTCAGCCGCCTGCGCACAACGAAGAGGTTCTCCTGCTCCATCATCAGACCGATCTCTTTCACCTCAACCGTCTTCAAAACGAGACGATCATGCCGAAGTCAATGGCCCACCCGCTGCCTCACTATGTGTACGGTCTCACGGAGGGCCGACTATCGGATCCACAAGCGCAGTTTCTGGTGGCCGTGGGGAAGGACATCACCTCACTCCTCAAGTGGAAAGCGTCCGACGCGATGAGCAGCCATCAGTCGGCCAGTTCTTGTATGACCCCGGATAAGGGCTTCGTCATCACGGGGCTTCAGGTCCTCATTTCTGAAGAGTTGAACGCGAAGGTCTATTATCTGCAGGAAGAGATCCGGCAATCCTCATCCGACATGATGATCGACGAAGACGAACATTCCGGGATATCGATGAAAGAGATCGTCGGCATGGTCGAGTCTGAAGACTCCTGTCGCGTCCTGGCGTCCAACACCAGTGATGCGTATGGGCTACAGAACAGCGGGTCTTTGGAACCTGTCGGCCCGATCTCCGGCATCATGGAACTGTTCGCGGGACGATCGACTGAACGGTGGCTCGTCCTCAGATCGGCGATGCGCGAAGTCTGGGGTTATACGTTTGTTGAGCTGCTACCGAGGCCGTTGAACCGTGAGCCAAAGCGGCGATTTCTCCTTGAAGACAAGGGGTAAGCCCGAGCATGCTGAAGCACGGTTATCATGGTCACCCTTATTCCTGAGCGGATTCCGATCGACATTAACTTGCTGCCGACTCGACCCAACCCATCTTCTTCATCTCGGATTCCGCAGTAGCCAATGCATCCCACAAATCAGGTCACGGAACATCTTGATCATCAACGCCTTGAGTTATCAATTCTGAACTGCGTCGCAGTTGAATGTCGTCGTCTGTCCCGACTCAGAACTCTCTCAAAGGGGCAACTATTGACCGCCATAACGTTCGACTCTTTATTACCTGCTCTTGATGGAATCATACGCAACAGTCTATTTCGTCACACGAACGACATCCCCGACTTGGAAACCCACGGTCGGGTCACCTTTGGCTTCTGAGACGCGTTCATTTTGGTGATTCACCAGGACAATCTCCCCGATCTGTTTTTCTCTCTTACCCAGCGAATGCCCCGTTTCCGGATCAATCAAATCCTTTCCGGCCCGATAAACGGCCAATTTGGCCCCTGGAGAAAGTTTCGATTTTTCACCGGCACGGATGAGCACCTCGGAACCTTCCACAGACATAATCCGGGTCTGGAAGGGTTGGGCGCTGAGTTTTGCAATCATCTTCTCCATGGCCTTGGAGAAGGCGTCTCTCAGGGCACCATCACGGAGACCGGCGTCAGCGGAGGATCTTGACCCCATGCCCAGCGCACCACCGGTCTCCTTTCGATATTCACCCATACCCGATTCCGCAACCAGACTTCGCCCTGTGGCCACGTCGATGAGAGAATAGTCAACCTGCACCCTGGCGATCTGAGCTTTTTTCTGATAAAGGAGCAAATCCGTTCCTTCTTGGGCTTCTGAATAGCCGGTAATGGCCCCTTGAATCCTGTAGTCGATAGAATCAAATCCTTCCGCCGCGTCTTTCTTCCCCATTTTCACAGCCCCCGTCTGCTGCAGCTTTATCAATTCCTCCTGTTGCTGCATGGCTGAGGTACTAACATCGATAGGTTCCAACCCCGCGCTCTTCAGCATTGTCCGCAGAATGTCCGTTGCGGCTTCGCCAACGCCCAACACTTTCGAGGGAGTCTTATTCGCGAAACTCACAAGACCGATTGTGTATTGGGGGCCGGTGTAGTTTTGTCCGGCGGCTTCGAGTTTTTGTGTCTGTCCGGTCACACTAACATCATCCTTGACTTGACCGGTCATCTGAGCCTGGCATCCGACAAGGGCGGCAACGACTCCCAGAGTAAGCGGTGATAACCTTGAACTTTTCACAGCGTATCTCCTTCAGCGAAGATAGAGTTTATTATGAATTCTGCCTTGCGAACGAATCACGGGGCTGTGTGGTTGTTGAGTACTAGAATGGGCCCTCAATTGAACGATCCACCAGAGCCTGGACCGACGGGAATGTCACGAAGCACACCTCTCACCGCAACAGTGGTTTCCCTAGAAAGAGGCGCTTTGGCGGCCTTCGTGACCACCTTCTCCGTTAATCCCATAACGGCACCGGCAATGATGCCTCCTTCACTAAGGCCCGTAGAGAAACCATCCTGTCGCTCCCATTTCGTGCGGACTGCCGTGCCGAAGAGCGGCGGGAGATCGTCTTCCTCACCGCCAAGCGCACTCGCACTGCCTCCGACGGCGCCCGATGAGCTCTTCACGCCGAATCCGTCAGACCAGACCACTTCACCATTCTTACAATTCACGAGCTTCGCCCGAACCCGTACGGTCTTAATATTAGTGACACCGTACACATCGTGACTGAAGTCTTCGAGTGACGAATACATCACGCCATCCACGCCCAACACTTCACCCAGTTGCTGGGCCGTAGGCATGTCCAGCTGGGTGCCTATGGTAATGCCCATTTGATCTCTGAGGAGCTCATCTGTATCAGGGATGGGCTTGACGTCGTAGGCAAGTCGCCCGACCTCCTCCGCTAGCCGAGTTCGCACATAACTTGCGCCCTCAACATCGTTGGTATTGTTGAGAAGCGGTAAAATTGCCACATGCCGGATCGGGTTCGACGTGTTGGGGGTCACGGTTGTCGGAACACTCATGCAGGCAGTCAGTGCCAGACACACGAAAAGAACTCCGGGCGTTGACATCAACCTCATCTCACCAATCCACGTTCGAACACGCATCAGCCAACCTCCCTATGAGAGTCATCAACGAGGGACAGGTGGTACATCTTGCGGAGATGCATTGTCTCCCATAGGCACTTTTTCCTTCTGACCCGACGGCACGCTTTTCACCGCCTTTTGGGCGGAGGGAGCGGACCATCTCGACAATATCTGAGTCGTGAACTTGTCGGTCACGCTCTGGGCGGCACGAGCAAGCGCTTCATTACCACCACTATGTTGTGCCACATGACGAGCAACCCCATGCCCACGAGCGGAAGCCATCACCTGGCCGGTGTCCACACGGACGGCCGACAGTGTGATGTCCGCAAGATACGACCCCACACTGCTTCCTGGCGTTCGAGGACCTTCTTTCGCTAAGGCTTTCCCTGTGATCACAATGTCCGCCTCAAACTTGTTGCCATAAGATCGGACGGCCGCATTCGTCAGGTCAGCGACGCGGTAAGCGTTGGAGATTTCTATCGTGCCCGTCTTGGTCGAAATATCGATGACCTTAAATCCCTGACCCAAGAACGCATCCTTCAGCACCGATTCACTGACCGCCATGTCGACCGTTTGCCCCACAAATTGAGAACCGCCCTGGCCAAACCAGCTCCACCAAAACATGGCCAACTCCTGCCCGATATTTTGTTCCGATATCATAAATAGGACGCTGGGAAAGGCCTGGTTTTCTGATTCCCCAGGACGGCTGTCCTTCTCCACGATTTCATTACCTCGAGCCGGTACTCCGAGACAGAGAAAAACGATGACGAGGACGCTGAATGCGCTTACCCGTTTGCGCATAGTCTTGGTCTTTCTCCAGCCTGTACCGCACATTGAGGGCTCTCTTGTCCTCCTGGTGCGCGGGTGTTGCATGCGGGCAAGCAAAGTGCGTGCCCCACACACCTATTCGGAGACAAATTCAGAAACAAAGATTTTTCAAGGAATCTCTTAAATCCTCGATCGCTTCGTCGTAGTTCGATCGGAAGCTCGGAGAGCAGAACTAGGTCAAAAAGACACAGCACGTGTCAATTAGATACGTAGATGCGCGTGCTCACGATCTTAGGAAGTAAGTGGGAAATGGAATCAGAAGTCGACCGCCTGTCGAGTAATGACTCACTGCTGTACACCATCCGCATACGGCGTGCGAAGACGGCGTGCTAACTTATACGACCAGTTCCCAACCCCACAATTTCTTGGGATAGTAATTTGAGACACAAGGGTTCTCCATCACCGAGGTGTCCAGGGCGAAACAAATAATGAAGCCCAGCCGGCTCTTCTCACATAAGAAGAGCAATGCGGTCCTGTGGGTGCTACGAGATGAGGATCTGGGCCTGATTTCTCGAGATGTCACATCACGACGGCCACGCTCTCGGCATGACGCGACTACTTGGTCGCGGCCGGGCAGGCTCGCCTGCCTGCTTGGCGGCTTCGTCTCGAATCGTCATGAATAAATACTATGGACTAAGACTCGGCCAGGAGCGCAGGATCTTTTGAAAGCCGTCATCACTGTGTAGATGATTGCTCTGTTGGAGATGGCGCAGACCCTTGTGTGTTGAGAAGGTCTTCACCGGGTGCCGGCGTGACGACACGCACCTTGTCGCCTTCGAGCAATGCGTTGCTCGGATTGTTGATAATGCGGTCGCTTGCGGAAAGCCCCTCTTCCACTTCGATAATTTGGTTCGTGAGCTTGCTGATCGTGATGCGTTTGAAGTGGACGCGGTCGTCCTCGGTCACGACGGCCACCTGCGCGTTGCGCTCCTGAAACACCAGGGCGGTGTACGGCATCGTGAAGGCTTGCCGATTGACCGGCGCCGTAATGTGGACCTGCGCGTAAGAGCCGGGCCAAAGCGTGCGGTCTTCATTGTCGATCGTGAAGATCGTGATCGCGGTGCGTGTGCCCGGCTCGAAGTGACGGGCGATGGTCAGGAAGTTGAAGGTGAAACGGCGATCGGGCAATTGCGGCACCGTCACGTCGACCGTCAGGCCCGGATGAAGGAACGGGCCGAACCGCGACGGCACATTGACAAAGAGGCGCAATTTATCGACGACGGCTACTGTATAGAGGTTGGTGATCCCGTTGGGGGAGCTGAGATTGCCTTCCTTACTGACCAAATCCCCGACGTTGATGTTGCGCTGCACGACCACGCCGTCAAAGGGGGCTAGGATCTTCTTGAACCCGATGAACGCTTCGATGTTCTTGACCTTTTGCTCGGCTGCCTTGACCAGAGCCGCCTGGGTTTTCATGTGTTGTTCTTCCACCGTGATCGACTGTTCGGAGACTGCATAGGTTGAGCGCAGCGCGATCAAGCGTTTCGCCGTCACTTCGGCGAGTTTATACTTGGCGCGCACCGATTTCAGATCGGCCTTCGCCCGCCGATAGTCGGCATCGAGATCCGGCGTGCTGATTTCGGCGAGAATGTCACCGGGCTTCACGTGGTCTCCGTAGTCCTTGTACCACATGTTCACATAACCCGTAACGCGCGCGTAGATCGGCGCTTCGTACCATCCCACAATGTTGCCGGGAAGAGTAATCGTCTCGGTCGGCGGCACCGCCGTGGGAAGGGTGACGGTCACGGCAGGGGCGGTTTCTTCAAGTGTCTCGGGGTGAGGCTCCGCGGCGTCGTTTTTGCTGCCATAAAGGCGGTAGCCGAGATACAGCAAGCACAGCAGAATCGCTAGAGAGACAATGACTTTTCCACGGCGACTGGCGATCATCGGTTCGAGCGGTACAGTGCAGGACCTCCAGCACTCACGGAGGTGGCGCTGAAATCGGACGAGCATGTTCCACGATGGTATCGCTCCGGCCTGCTCGTCATGCTTATGCGCCTCTTGCGACATGAAAGAGGCTTCTTCAATATTTTTCTCTTATATTTTGCCATGCTCGGCATCACATACGCGACAGAATAAAGCGCGGTGAAGGAACATCATCATGACAGCCTCCGCGATGGGCTTGAACATGACAAGGCGACTCCAAGCCGAGCTTCCCACGGACCAATAGAAACCAACATGTTGGGGAGCCAGACCTGTACCTTATGAGATGCGATCGCATATAATTGATGCACATCCAGAAACAGGAAGGAATTGTATGAACGCACAGGTCTTTCATCCTCAGTACGGTTTAGCAGTGCTCGCCCTCCTCATAACACCTACCGTGACGTTCGCGATGTCGGGCATGGAGATGCCACACAGTGGCCACGCGAACACAACTTCCTCACTTTCGAAAAGTATGGGAGAGCCGATTAACTCCGCTGAATCAGAGATCGAGATGACCTACAGCGCCGACGGGAAGACCGTCGTCTTCGTCTCAGGGCGGCACGGGAGCATCCCCTCCCCTGGGGTTCCCTACAATTTCGACATCTGGATGTCCCACAAGGTGAACGGCGAGTGGCAAGCCCCGATTCATCTGGGGCCGGACATCGATCCGACGATGGGACCCAATATCAATACGTCGGCATGGGAACTGGAACCGAGCCTCTCGGATGACGGCAGCGTCATCTATTTCACGAGGTACGAGCCCGGCAATCTCTCGACCGGGGATCTCTACGTGACCCAGAAAATCAACGGTGTTTGGCAACCGGCCAGAAATTGGAACGATGTTCCGGAACTTCCCCACATCAATACACCCACCGGCGAGGAGCACTGCCCGATCATTGCCTCCGACAGCCTGATTTATTTCAACTATCAGCAGCCGGGGATTACTCAAGACAGCGACATCTGGAAAGTTGAGAAGAAAGACGGTATCTGGCAGAAACCTGAGAGCCTGGGGCCACGCATCAATTCACCCTACCGTGACCATATGCACTGGACCGGGCTTTCAAAGGATGGCAAGAGCCTCATTCTCACCAGCACACGTCCGGACATGGGCTCGCGTGGCGGACATGACGAGTGGATCTCCTACCAGAATCCGAAAGGCGAGTGGCAAGAGCCATTGAACCTTGGAGACACCATCAACACAGCCGGCGAAGACATGTGCTGGACCTTTACACCGGACGGCAAGATATTCTCAGGTGGTTCTGGACCACGAGACTCGTACAATCACGACATCATGTGGGTTCATAAAGACAGTGTTCCCTTGCTGAAGAACTTCGAGCCGATCGGGCCACCACCCAATTTACTCGTTACCAGCAGGGTCAAGGATGGGGCAACAAAGTGATCGCGGTGTGACCCTCTAAGGAAGGACGGTTTTTTCACTCAGAGGCTTGTCCAGACTGAATGACCAGCTCTTTTGGGCCGGAGTCCGGCGCCGATCCTGAAAAAGCACCCTTCGAGCGATTGAGATCGAAGGGCTTCCTGAAAAAGCACCGGTACCTTTTGGTCGGTTCAGCTATAGTCCTAGTCACGGTTTCCAGCATCGTGTCGATACGAGGGAAGCCGCCTCAGCCGGCTGACCGTCCAACGGTGACAGTTCAGGAAGCGACGATTGTCGGCCCACTCGTCCAACACAACATCCCAACAGCCAAGGTCCTCCTCAAAAATACCGGGCATTCCCCTGCACTGGCGACTCAAGCTCGCCTCGTGATGACCGTCTGGACCTCAAACACATTTCCCGACTGGGAGATGCCGCTAAAACTGACGACCGATGCCGAACCCATTGGAAAGATCGTTCCTGGATCTGTCGTGCCTCAGACCGTCTCTTTGATAGCGCCGCTCACCGACGTGCAGGGCATGCATCTGGAGCGTAAGGATTGGTTCATCGTAATACTTGGAGTCGTGTCGTACGATGATCTGTTCCGCAACCCGCACGAAACGAAACTATGCCTCATCTGGCGAGATACCACTACTCAACACCTGAGCCGCTGCGAGCAATGGAATGAGGCAAATTAATACACCAGCATTGACTTCGTGTGTACGCTCAGCGTTCCGGATTGCGTGCCGCGGTGACCGCCGAGGCAAACTTCAGCAGGCTCGCCCGTTCGCTGTCGTCAAGCGCCAACAGGAGATGGGCTTCCTCACCATGCATTAAGCGCAGGCTTAAGAAGGGCTCTTCTCGACGCTTTTCTCGGTTCTCCCACATCGCGTCGATCAGCTGCACTTTGTCCAATTGACCGACCGATACGACATCGTACCGGAAATAGGAATCGCCGATGACAATGTCGAATACCACATTGCCCACCGTCATGAGTATCATGTTGAACCGGCCTTGATCCTCGTACCCTTCCGGCAAGAATTTATTGATGTGGCAGAGCGCAACCTTGCGGTCGCCTAGCGCCTTGCGAACATTTTCTTTCAATGCGTCATAATCGATTTGCAGGGCCTTTTCATCCGGCCCGGTCGCCACTACGGCCGCCGCTTCCGCTTTCGAGAAAATATCATCGGCGGACATCAATCCTGACATGACGTATGCTCCCTTGTTATCGTTGAAGTAGATCTAGCAATGACCTCGGGACCCGTACCGTAACCGGCCATCCGACGTAATTGCAAGGGGCTTGAGCAGGCAAGACCGGCCTATCGCCTCGCCGACACAACATGAGAAAATCGCTTCGTACCGGCCTCGTCCATCACCGTCACCTCGAACGCATCTCTGGTGACCCGAACCAGACCGAAATTATGGTATCCGGACTCGTAAAAGATCTGCCTCGGATGCAGTTCCTCGCGAGTCGGCGCGAACCTTCCCGGGGGTGCAGAGAGCGGCCCTGCGATGTATTCGTGAAAATCGATGACGCCGTCCTGATCGGGATCATAGGCGTTTGCCTGTGCCCAATGCACGTCACCGGCAATGAACACGACGTTCTTGATTTTGTGATTGAGAACCGCGTCTACAACCACCTGTCGCTCGCGCTCGAAACCAGTGCCGTCCGGCCCTCCTGCCCAGCCATCATAGCCGGGAACATTGACATTGCCACCTTTTGGAATCGAGAGGGGAACGGAGGTCACGATCACTTTCCATGTCGCGGTTGAAGCGCGCAGCCCATCGAGCAACCAAGCCAATTGTGTTGCGCCGAGCATAGTCTTGGCAGGACCATCTGGATCAGCATTACGACTCCGATATTGCCTCGTATCCAGAATGAAGAGTTCGAGGTCGGCACCATACCGTACCAGCCGATAGAGACGATGTAGATCCTGCTCGGGAGAAGCGATGGGCCAGTACTCTCGCAATGCCTGTCGGCCTGTCGGCATCTGTTCGTCATACGGTCCGGCAAAATTGTTCCTCACGTCGTGATCATCCCATATCACATAGACCGGCGTTGTCTCCAAAAATCGACGCAGACCTTCCGCACCACGCTGATAGCGGTGACGTAGCCGATACAGTTCCAGCGTGGATGCTTTGAAATCGGCACCAGGTTCGTTCGGCGGCGAGGGGCAAATATGATCGCTATAGATCGTATCGCCGAGAAACAAGAAGAAGTCGGGATGATGTTGCTGCATCACATCAAAGATGGGATAGCCGTTGATCGCCTGGCGGCATTGTCCCCCACCTCCGAGATCTCCGCTCCAAGCAAATGTCACCGGTGCGGACGTTGTGTGATCCGGCAGGGTGGTGAACTCTCCCCTTGCCGCAACCTTCGTTGGAGCCTGTTGCTTGCCCTGCTCTCTCTGCTCAATCAGAATGTGGTAGCGATAGCTTGTCGCGGGACTGAGCCTTTCAAGAGGGATCGTCACCGTATAATCCGTCTCTGCCGTCGTCGTCAATTTCGCCGTGCGAGACACCGGTTCCCTGACCGTCGCCAGCTTCGATGCCTGTTCCCAAGCCGAAAGCGATGCCCATTCGACCTGGACGATGGCCGGCCCCTCGGTGCGCAGCCAGAGCAATGCGCTGTCTGAACTGATATCACCGACGGCGACACCTTGCGGTAAGAAGTCCGTTCTCAAGGCAGATGAATTTCCCGGTGAACTGCCTCCTGGGTCCCTTTCCGCCCAAGAGCTGCAACTGGTGGGGAGCGCTGCGAGGACGAGGGATAAGGCGACGAGAGCGGGCACTTGCATCAGAACATCCCTACCCTATGCGGCGGTTGAGGTCAAGCAGCTCCGCGAGGCCTCGGGGTTGAAAGTCGGCACGGAGGACCGGCATACTGAACAAGTCCGTAGGAGAACCCAGATGTTGGATGCAAATTGCTGTGTGCCTGATTGCCTGGCGAGCCCCTATGCCCCGGCCGGGACTCGATCCGTTTGCAAAGACCATTTCCTCAACTTTCTCACCTGGCGCCGCCGCCGTGGCATTCAGATGTTCCATGCCTATGCCGGCATGACGATGGAGCGGCGCGATGCCGTCGTCGGTGAATGGATGAAATCAATGCGACTCGACGAAGTACCAGCTACCCCATCGAAAATCTGACCAACCATCGTCTGCGCTACAACGACAAGCCATACAGATAGAACTCGTCCCGCTGCCACTCCATCGCTTTATAGAGCCGTTGTGCCGACCTGTTCGTAATCGCCGTCGCTAATTCCAAACGAGCAGCACCAGCTGCACGGGCGGTCTCGGCCGCAGAAGCGAGCAATCGAGTTCCAACACCGCGCCGCCTGGCTTCAGGTAGGACAAACAAGTCGCTGAGCAGATACAGTGGTGCGGCAAGGATCGAGGAGAACGTCGGAAAGAGTTGCACAAAGCCGACCGCACTCCCAGCACGATCTTCAGCCATCAGCACCACCGATTCATTACGGACAATACGATCACTCAAAAACTGCCTGGCAACAACTAGATCCGGCTGTTGCCTGTAGAACTGGCGGTAGGCATCGAAGAGTGGAACGAGTTGCTCAAGGTCATGAATGCTGGCTTGGCGTACGGTGTCGGTCATGATAGGGCCGCGTGTAGCGATTACACCGTCGGATGGATCAGAAAAATCAGGATCGAGATCCCTCCACTGCGCCAGAGCCCTAACGAACGGCTTCGGATAGCTTGGTCTTCGCTATTCACTCCCGACCGACCCAATACATCGGTCGGCGTTTCAGGTTCATGACCGCCAACACTCGGACCTTGTCCGGCTTCATGGAAATAGAAAAGCGCGTAGGGAAATCGGAAAACGAGTCGCCGATGGATCGTCTTCGTGATCAACGAACCAGCTTCGGGGAAGTTCAGGATGGCTTGAGTACAGCGCTCAACCTCGTCAAGGAGCGCCGCTCCCAGCCCGGGATTTTCTGACTCGTAGTACTGTGCGGCTTCGTTCAATTCACGGCGGGCCAACCGATCATAGGAAACTTGCTCCATTCATTTCAGCTTGGCCCGTGCATCGCGGAACACCTTCTCGGCCGGCATGTCAACACCAGGATCGGTATCCATCTCCGCATCTCTGCGCTGAGCTTCCTCAGCCCAAATCCTGGCATTTTCCGCTTCGGAAAGATTCTCCAAACTCTCCAAAAGTTTCCCCGCCAAACGCGCTCGCGCCTTTGGATCGAGTCTCAATACCTCAGCTTCAAGTTCATTAATACTCATGGAAGCATTCTACACCAACCAGATTCTTGAACCAACCAATACTGCAGCGGGTGGCCGTCCGCTCCCGCTCTCGTGGTCTGGTTTGCCGCTTTCATCGCTACAGCCCGAACCAGCGGGCGCGAGGGCTCGAACCGAAGTGCTCCTTGGCAGCGCGGAGAGCCACTGACGGCTCGTAGTAGGTGCCTGTCGGACCATCGGGATTGGAGAAGAAGTCCACGTCCACGCGCACCGTTGACTCTTCAGTAGAGCTGCTCATCTGCCCCACAGCCGGTGGGGTCATGGCTGAGAGTCCGCAAGAGTCCCCACGATGATTCCTTTCCAACTGATACGGTTCATCAGTCATCTCCTTTTCTACGCCACACTGTTCCAGCATAATAACCTACTTGTATACGCCTAATCAATCTTCCAATTCTGCCTCTTCCCATGTCACCGTCGTACCGGTCAACTTACCATTCACTTTCACCAGTGAGTTGACTCTCACTTCAGCTAAAAATCCTGCACGACTCATTGATGCGCCGCTCACACTCTCGAACTGATTTATGCCGTCTGTATCGACTGACACACCCAAGATCACGATGACGTCGCCGTTGATCGACTGCACCGGTCCCTGGAGATCCACATCATCATCCGGTGACCGCAGCTGGATACGGGTCGCAACCACGGTATTCGGACCCGTCACCCGCCCCCGCACCGTGACATGATCGCCCTGCAGATCATTCACGGCTATTGTATTCCCACCGTCCTTCAGCTCGGTCTGACTATTCACGGCTATCGTCACGCCAGGCAGGCCTGCAAGTGTCAGCGTGTTGCCGGCGACCGTTGCATTTCCCTCCAACCGTACACTCTCATGGAACTTCACATGCTTCGAAATGAGTGTGCTGCCGTCGAACCGGCCTTCGGCGGACATCTTGGCCCCAACCACGATCTCATCGACGGTCCCACCCCTGAATTCCGTGGTCGCCGTCGTCCTCACCGGAGTAGTCCCAATGGTGAAATCGACGACATTGCCGTTCGGCGTACCAGCCTGCGTCACAAACCCCTCGACCTCGAATTCATCAATCACATTTCTGCCCTGGCGCTCTAGCTCGACCTTCGTTGCGCTGAGGGTCGTCGTCACACTGACAAAGTTCGTCCCTTTGACCTCAACGAATCGACCGTCCCAGTTGTTGCCATTGGGTGTCGGCATGTCGCTGATATCCGCCCCACTGTAGGTCACCGTGAGATTGCCGATCCGAAATGTTGCAGATCCAGACGCATGACTGTTCACGAATCCGCGCACCTCCAGGGTGACATTGGCCAACTTCTTTTCGATGAATGTCGCCTGGATGATCCCATTAGGACGAATATGACCGTTGACTTCAACGTTGTCTGTCCCAGCCACAAGATTCAGGATGTTTTTCCCAGGAATGTTGTTGTCGATGATGGTGGTGTTATCCACCAACACAGTCTGTCCCATCACCACGAGGCTCAAGCCATCCGCCGCTATCGATTGCACCAATCCTTCTACCGCGTCCTTCTGCTGAACCGAACTGGCCGTATGTTGATTGCCGCTGAACGAGCCGTTCACTGTGACGATCATTCCCTTCTTAAGCCCGCACGTCGTAACAGGACTGATCGTGCACCGCTCCGTGACGCCGTCACGCCGTATCTCTACATTTTCCGTCTCGAACTTCTTGCCGTTGACGAACAGGCTCCCGAAATCCGTGGCTGTTCCGGATGCCGACGCGGAACCGCTTCCGGATGCACTTGCCGACACAGACGGAGCTCCGTCGCTGCCGCAAGCAGTAAGGACTCCTGTTATGCTCATCATGCCAACCAGTCTGAAGAGCCATCGTGAAGTATTCATGGTGTGTTCCTTGGTAGATACAAGTTGTTGTTGCGATTTCCGGTTTCACTGGTCATCGAGTGAAACACTTGTAGGTCGTGGCATATCGGCCCGGACATTCGCTGACCACGTGACGCGTCCCGGAGACCATTGCCAGACACCCAACCTGATAATCCTCCTTCCGGCCTTGTCTGATCGGTTAGACAGAGGGTGGAGGGAAAGGTAAACGGAGGTTTAGGGAAGCTTCAATCCTGCGAAGGAGGGGGATGGCAAGCCTGCCTGAGCGAAACTCAGGCTGGACTGGTCAATATATGTTATTACTGGATCGGATTGCGCTGTGACGGAGTCAGCTAGTACTTTCACAGAGAAAGATGTGTCCACATAGAGGCATTGGAGGGTGCTAGGTGAGTGACGTGCTAAGAGGCTCTATAGGTAGATCAGGTGTTAATGAGATCGTTCGTATCAGTTGGCTTCTTTCGAGAGTGGTCAGTTCCGCGCTAACCAACTGTTGAGTTCCTGCATATCCGTCCGCGTGAGGGTCCCGCCCCATACCCGCAGGGCCACGAGCGATCGGATATAGTCATAGCGGGCCTTGGCGTAGCCAAACCGGGATTTCAAGAGATTCTTTTTTGCTTCCAGTAGGGCCACAATCGTGGAGACTCCCAACTCGTAGCCCCGTTGCTGTCCATCCCGGGCCTTGACCCGGGCCTCCACCTCGCGCGCGGTCGAGGCAATACGCGAGTGGCCGGTTTGGGCACTCAGATACGCCGTCCTCGTCTCCCGCTCGACCTCACGTTGCTTTTCCACGCGCTTGTGTTTCACGATTGCGAAGCGGGCAACGGCTTCGTGTTCCTCGGCTTTCGTGCTTCCACCGGAAAACAAGGGCACATTGAGCTGCAAGCCCAAGCTACCGACCGTGTAGTCAAGCGGGAGGTTGTCGAACCCGGCATTCTTGGCGTAAAGGCCTGACATCTGCAGGGACAACTGTGGGAGATGGTTGGCCCACCGACTGGCAATGACCTTGGCGGCCGCGTCCATCGCGTGTTGCAACGCACGGATCGCCGGATGATGCTCGACCGCGTCGACGACCCACTGATCGGACTGCCCGGGCACAGGCGGCAACTCCTCTTTCGTGAGCCGAGCCAGATCGGCCACCGGCACCCCGACCACCTCGCGCACCTTTTCCAGTGCAACCGCCTTCGCATTGTGGATTTCGAGTTCGCGCGTTTTGAGCGTCTGGTAGTAGGCCTCCACCTCGTAGAGATCGGTGACCTTCGCCATGGCGCGCTCGTGCATACGGCGTATCCGCTGCATATCCCCGTCGGTCAATTCGAGCTCGCCCTGCAAGTAACTGGCCTCATCCTGTGCTTCCAAGAACTCCAAGTAGCGATCGACTAACTCGGTGGCAAGCCCCATGCGCGCATCCTCCAAGTCCTGCTCAGCCTGCTTGACGGTAAAGCCGGCTCCTTCATAGGCGCGATAGGAGGCCAGGTCAAACAGCGCCTGCCGGGCCTGCACAACACCGCGCAACCCCTGATATCGTGAGGTGACATCCGTTGTCTGCAGAGTGAAGAGGTTGCTGGTTTCTTGAGTGAGTTCGTTCCATGTGATGTTGCCGGTGGCCGACACTTGGGGCAAGAGCTTGCTGCGAGCCTGATCATGCTGGGCTTCCGCCTGCACGACGGAATACTTCCGGCCCTCCACGACCGGATTGGTGGCTAGGGCGAGATCGTAGAGCTGGAGCAAATTGGCCGAGGCCCCTTGGAGAGCGGGTTGGCCCTCAGCGGCGGCCGCCACCGGCATCGCCGGGCTGAGGAGGGTGAGCAAGAACAGCAAGAGGGCTCGGGAGTGCAGTATCGTGTTGTCCGTGGTAGCCATGGGTGTTCGCTCAATCCTCGATGAAGGCGCGTTTGAAGGTGTCGGTGAGAGGCTTCATCAAATACTGGACCAGGGTCCGTGCCCCGGTGTTGATGAGCACCTCCGCAGGCATCCCCGGCACCAGTGCGAGGTCGGCCGCGCTTAGGGCTTCGAGTCCGTCTGCAGAGACTGCGACCCGGGCCAAATAGTAAGCGACCTCGCCGCTTGTGCTCTCTTTGTTGTCCCCGACAATCCGATCCGCCGAGACACTGATCAGTGTCCCTTCGATCGTGGGCACATCGCGGGTCTTGAACGCGCTGAACCGCACCTCAGCCACCTGCCCCACCTTGACCCGATCAATGTCGATGGGAGCAACTTGGGCTTCGATGATCAGCTTCTGATCCTTGGGCACGACGTCGAGCAGGCGGCCTCCCGGGGGAATAACCGCCCCGATGGTATGCACAGACAGCCCCAGCACCATTCCGGCGACCGGGGCCTTGATCACGGTGCGGTTCACCGTACTTTCAAGCGACTGCACTTTCTCTCGGAGTTCGAACGATTCAGCTTGGACTTCGCTCAGTTCCTTGGCCACTTCCCGTTGTAAATCTTTCTGCAGCTGCAGAATCTTCAGTTCAATCTCGGCGATTTGCAACTCGCTCGCCGCAATATCGGACACCAACTCTCCACGCTGCCCCTCGCTCTGGGCCAAGGCCCGGTCCAGTTCCTGGACCTTTTGCTTTTCGGTGTACCCTTCCTGCAGCAGACTCTTGAAGTCGGCCACGTCGCCGCGGTAGGAGTCCACGAGGCGATCTTTACTATGCTTTTGCGCCCGAAGCCCCTCCACTTTGGCACCCAGTTGCTCGATCTGTCGGCGATACACGGCACTCTCGCCGTCGTACGCCGCCTGGCGCACCCGGAACGTTTGATTCTGCAACTGGATGGCTTCCTGCACCCGCGAATCGCTATGGTGCCTAAGTAATTCCTCGGGATAGTTCACGGATCGGAGTCCGTCGCGCTGCGCAGCCAGGCGAGCTTCCTGTGCGATCCGAAAATAGAGCTGACCCCGAAAGACTTCGAGCTGGGCACGGGATTGGGTATCGTCCAGGGTGGCGAGCACCTGGTCTTGCTGCACGGAGTCCCCGTCATGCACATCCAGCGTGCGAATGATGCCGCCCTCAAGATGCTGGACGGTTTTGCGATAGTGCTCGACGGTGATGATGCCAGGAGCTAAGGCGGCACTCGTCAGGGGGGCCAGCGAGGCCCAGGCTCCGAATCCCCCGAAGACCACCAGCACGAGCGCCAGCCCCTGTCGGCGGATCGCACGATCGTCGCTCAACACCGGACGTGGGCCTTCGAGCAACTGGTCAGCCACCGCACACCATGTCCCTGCGCCTTCTCACGAGGTGACTTCTTGTGGTTCCGGCATGCCGGGTCCTCTCGAACCCAACCCGGTCGGCCTTGCCGGACCTGGGGGCTGCGGCGGTTTGGCCATCGCCGCCAGGACCTCGACACGCGGCCCGTAGTGGGCGACTTTGCCGCCGATGATCAACGCGACCTTATGAACTACCTGGAGCACATTCGTGCGATGGGTAACCACCACGACGGTACAGCCGTCCCGTTGGAGGTGTTGGACCGTCGCCATGAGGGCGGTCTCCCCCGCCATGTCGAGGTTCGCATTGGGTTCATCGAGGACCACGACGCGCGGGCGCCCATAGATCGCTCTGGCAATTCCAATGCGTTGCTGTTGTCCGGCCGAGAGGGCAACGCCCCCGCCGATCAGCGGCGTATCGTAGGCCTGCGGCAAGGTCAGCACCATTTCATGGATCCCCGTCCACTGCGCGGCCTCCACAACTCGTTTGGCATCGACTGCGCCAAAGCGGGCGATATTCTCCGCCACAGTGCCATCGAGCAATTCGACGTCTTGGGGAAGGTACCCGATGGACTCCCCGAGCTGGATCCGATCCCAATTGAGGATGTCCGCTCCATCGAGGCACGCCCGTCCGTGCGTCGGTGGATACAGCCCGAGCATCGCCCGGGCCAACGTAGATTTTCCCGCAGCGCTCGGCCCAATGAGCGCCACCGCGGTCCCTGGCTCGATGGTGAGAGTAATCCCGTTTAGAATCGGTTCCGTCCGCCCTGGAACCGCAATCACGAGCCCCTCCAATGTGATTTTCCCCCGGAGCGCCGGCAGCGCCATCCGGGACTCGCGGACCGGGATGGTGCGGAGGAGGTGATCGAGCCGCCGATAGGCCTCCCGCGCCCCGAGAAACCCGCGCCACCCGCCGATCATTTGATCGAGCGGGGCCAACGCCCGCCCCAAGAGAATCGATCCGGAGATGACCAGCCCTGGCGTGATCTCCTTATGGATGGCCAGATAGGCCCCAAGGCCCAACACGGCCGATTGAACCGTGAGACGGAATGTCCGCGACAATGCGTTGATCAAACTCGCTTTGGTGCTGGCTTGACTTTGTAGCACCAACACCTTCATTTGCCGAACCTGCCAGCGCGCACGCAGGCGGGGCAACATGCCCATGGCCTCGACCACCTCGGCATTGCGCAAATTACGCTGCGCGAACTGGGTGGCCTCGATCGACTCTCGGTTGGCCTCCGCCAGGTCGGTGCGTGTCGCCACCTCGTTCCAGATCGCGAGCCCCGCCAACAGCAACATCGATAGGACGGCCACAGCCCCGAAATACAGATGAAAGAGAAACATGAGCCCGACATAGATCGGGATCCACGGCGCATCAAAAAAGGCCAGTAACCCCTGCCCAGTCAGAAATTGCCGGATCTGCACTAGGTCATTCAACGGCTGGGCCGTCGCGGCTGCCCCGCTGCTCGTGAGAGACTTGGCAAAGATGGCATCGAATACCCGGTCGCCCAGCTGTTCGTCGAGCCGCGCACTCGTTGCCACCAACACCCGGGCCCGGACCCATTCAAGCCCCCCGAGCACGAAAAACAGAAATACGGTAATGAGAGAGAGCATCATCAGTGTCGATTCGCTCCCGCTCATCAACACTCGATCATAGACGGCCATCATGTAGATCGCCGGCACGAGCATCAGCACATTCACAAAGAGGCTAAAGAACGCGGTGCTCAGAAAGGAGCGGCGACAGGCACCCAGGGCTTGGCGAAGATCGGACGGCTCGTTCGTGAAATTGGTTGTTGGAGTGGACATCCTGGATATGGTGGGATTGGACCGTGGCGTCTTCGTTATGCCGCTATCCCTCCCCGCCCACGCCCCTATTCCGATTCTTTCGCCTTCGGTTTCCGTGCGTCTCGCACACCGACGAGCACCTGCTGAATCTGCTGGTGCAGACGCGCGAGCGCAATGACGTCCATCGCGACACGGGTAACCAGGTGACCGGTCAAACGCTTCGGGGCCGCTTGGCCGCCCTTGGCCGTTTTTGCGACAGAGGCAAGCAACGCCGGTTCGATGAAGCCGAAATCGAGATAGGCAATCCCTTGCGCCATGCCAGCATTGCTGTAGTTCGTCACACGCGGGTGCGCTGAGGAATCAGATGGGTTCAACCGGACATGCAACGCGATGGCGGGATCGTTGGGTTCGCTCATGTGCCGACACTCCTTTGTGATGGATAAGCAAAAGCCGTTGCTTGACGGGACATTGTCTAACGATCTCGCGTACAACGCCAGCTTTTGCAGAAGTTTGATCGTGTGAGTGCTCGACCACGTACCCTGCAGGCTGTACGGCATGGTGAAGCACGACCAGCCTGTCGACTATGTACGTATTGATCTCATTCCAGCCACTGCCGGATCGCGAAAAACCATCGAATGTACCTTGATGTGAACCAGAGTAGCTACGCGCCGTAAGAACGGCGAAGGGGGGCACTGGCGTCGCCGACAGTACCCCTCCCCTGTTCTCCGTTCGCAGCCTAGAAGAAATCGAAGCTGGCCGTGCCTACTGTAGCATTAGCGTTGAGAGCGCCGATCAACGTCAACTCGCTCGCATCGACTTCCGCGGTGTTGCCGACACCGGCCGTGTTCTGAATCCACTGCCAGGCGGAGGCACTGTTACCGTTGGTGTCGTTGATGACCAGCAGCGCGTCCTCGTTGTTCGCCGCGGTAATATTGAACTCCGCATTGAACGCCGCCGCGACTAATGCCGCGTTGGTGAGGTCTGCGTTGGTGACACCTTCTCCGTTTGCTCCGGAGAGGTACAATGCCTCGGCATTGGCGTTCGCCTGCCCTACTGTGACAGTAACGGTGCCTGCACCGCCGTTGCCGGTGGCGAACAGGAAGTTGTTGTTGTTGTTGCCGTCATCGTACGCCGCGTTGAGCGCCCCACCAAATTCAAGCCGGTCGACAGTGCCGTTGGCGTCGAAGTTGTTGATCGTGTCGCCAAAGTCGCCCGTCCCGCTGAACCGAATCAGATCCGCCACGTTGTCGTTGGCCGCACCCGTATCGATCGTGTCAGCGCCGTCTCCACCGATCAAAGTATCGCCACCCGCCTCGCCATTCAGCGTATCGATGCCATCGCCGCCGGTGAGAATGTTGGCGCCGCTGTTGCCGGACAGGTTGTCGTCATGGGCGGTACCCGTCACGTGCAAAACACTGATCACCTGGTTAAAGCCCGAGGCATTGCCGATGCCGGCCCCGTCTGCCAGATCGACGGTCACGCGGGCACTCGACCCGGCATAGGACAGCGTGTCGGCCGCGCCGCCCATATTGGTGTTCACGAGCTCGATGTTGGTGATGGCGCCGCCCTCGATCAAAGTGATGACCGTGCCATCGTAGAGGACATCGAGCTGGTTGTTGGCACCGCCATCGGTAATGTTCAGCGTGTCGTTGTCGGCGCCACCATCCACTGTGTCGGCGCCGCCGCCGATAACGTAGTTGATAATGTCGTCGCCGGCATCGCCGAATATTTGGTCGTTGCCACCGCCGCCAGACAAGGTGTTGGCGTTGGCGCCGCCGGTGAGCACGTCGCTACCTGCACCACCGGTGACGTTTTCCACTCCCGCGAGAGAGGCAAAGCCCGAAGCGGTTCCGGCGCTGAGATCCACCGCGACGCTCGCGGCACTGGTGTAGACCAAGGTGTCGGTACCGGCGCCGAGGTTCGCAGTGAAGCGCTCGATGGAGTTGAGCGCGCCGTTGCCCTCGAAGTTGGTAATAGCGGTGCCGTTATAGGTGACGTCCAATGCTTGATTGCCGCCATTGGCGAGTATTTCTACCGTGTCGGTGTCAGCGCCGCCATCGATCACCGCGTCGACACCGTCGCCGAACACCCAGCGAATCGTGTCATTGCCGAGACCGCCGAAGACTCTGTCAACACCCGGGCCGCCGACCAAGGTATCGTTGCCCGCTTCGCCCACGAGCGTGTCGGCGCCGTTTTGGCCGAACAGGTTGTCATCGCCTGCACCGCCGTTCAGACCACTGTCTGGGTTGAGCGCAGCCCTGTCCCCGCCGCTGAGGCCGTAGACGATCTCGTCGCCGGCTGTGCCGGCAAAGACGTTCGCCACGTTGTTCGCCTGCGTGCGAATGGTGAAGGTCTCGTCGAACGTCAACCCGGTGTTGTCCGTAGTGCGCACGTTCAGCAGATAGGTCGAGTTCGGCGCCATCGCACCGGTTCGCGTGACTACACCCTCGGGACTCACCGCGAAGCCGGCAGCGCTACCCGCGAGCAGCTGGTACTGGTGGGTCGCGCCGACGTTCGGATCCACGGTGGAAAGCTGCGCGATCACGCCGGTCGGCAATGTGTTGCCGTTCGGCGTGGTGCCGCTCCAATTGATATTGGTCGGCATCCCTTCGTTCACCACGTCCCTCAGCAGGATGGTGAACTCACGCTGATCGATCAGTAGGCCATCGACATCAAAGCTGTCGATAACGACCTGGAACTGATTGTCGGCGGGAGCCTGCACCGCCTCGTAGTCGAGGGGCGCGCTGTTGGCGACCACCAACTCCGCGATCTCGCTGCCGTTGGCATCCAGACCCGTCACGTTCAAGCTGAAGAGGCCCGGCACCGAGGCGGCATTGATCGCGAACGTCACACCCTCGTTCTCCGCTTCCGGCAACGGAATGAGACCGACGACCGTGCCGGCCGGGCTGTTCTCGTCGAGCGTAAACGCGACGGTCGGCTCCGCGGTCGGCGCGGAGTAGACACGCTCGGTCACGCCGGTGCTGTCTTTGAACATCGCGACCGCGCGGATCACGTGACCGATGTCCTCTTCGCGCACCGTATAGCTGCTGCTCTCCTGCACCGTCGTCCAAGAGGTTTCGCCGAGTTGTTGGATTTGCCACTCATAGCTCAGGCCGACAGGCAGATTGTTGGCGTCGAGCGGGATGCCGTCGGCATCGGCGAAGGCCGACAGTGTGGGCGTCAGCACCTGGCCGACAAACGGCGTCACCACACCGGCGAACGGCGTCGGATCGTTCAGTGTCACGGTGCCGGTCGCAGCCGAGTTGTTGCCGGCGATCGCGATGGTGGCGTCCGCGAAACGCAACAGCTCGATGTTCTTCAAGAGGTCGGTGTCGTCGGTCAGTATTCCGCGCGTTTGCAGCACCACACCGTTGACGGTGGCGCCGACCGCTCCGTTGTCACGGTCGGTGACGGAGATAAAACCGTCGCCGTTTAAGTCGAAAGCACGCTGGATGACGCCCTCGACCTCAATGCCGGCGCCTTCGATGTCGTACTCCGCTGAGGTGCCTTGGAACACCGCCGTATCGTTGTTGTCGTTCGGGGTGTCGTCGTATTTGATCTCGCGCACGATGCTCATTTGGCCCGGATTGATGGTCCGGTCGAGCAGCAGCGATTGCAGCGAACGTCCGCCGAATTGCACATCCGTGAACACCGGATCGCCGTTGGCGTCGGTCGCGTACACCTTGCCGGCGAACGGGCCGGACAGAGCGGTGTTGGTGCTGAGTGACTCAGCCGAATAGACCACGCCGCCGCCCATGTCGATCTTGATGCGCACGTTCAACCACGCATCGCCATCGAGAATATCGTAGCCGCCGCGTCCCTGGATCTCGTCGCTGCCGTCGCCTCCGATCAAGATGTTGCCCTCTCGGAACGTCGTGCCGAGACCGAAGGTGGCGCGCGCGCCGTCCAGCAGCTCGCTGAAGCCGTCGATGCGGTTCACGCCTTCCTGGGTCAGCTCGTTGTTAAGGAACAGGCCTGTTGTGGTTGCGCTCGGAGCGGTCGCACCCGCGACGGCGCCGCGGTCGTCACCCTTCAACTCGTCGTTGCCGTTCCAACCAGACAGCGCTTCCACCTGGTCCCAGCGGTCGCGGAGGATGTCGGCCTGGTCGGTCGTGAAGATCGGAACCTTCAGGTCGAAGTCGATCTGCGACGGATCGTATTTGGCGATGCCCCAGTCGAAACCGAACATGCCTTCGTTGCGGAACGCGCTCGGGGCCGAGCCCATGATGTCATCGCCGGATTCCGCGTCGATGTCGTTTTCGTCGCCCTGGCCGAAGAGCACGTCGTGGCCGATGAGCGGCGAGTTGAAGAAGAGTTCGGAGTTGTCGCCGGCGAGGGTGTCTAAACTGCCGCCGCCTTCCATCCAGTCGTCGCCCTCGTTGCCGAGCAGAAAGTCGATGCCCACGCCGCCGATCACGAAGTCGTTGCCTTCCCCGGCGAACACCTCCATCGCATCCAGCCCGACTTGGACGAAGTCTTGGCCCTCGCCGCCGAACAACACGTCGAGCCCGCGCGCCGAGACGATGACGTCGTTGCCGCGCTCGCCGCGCAGGAAGTCGCCGACGCCTTCGTTGTCTTCGATGATATCGTCGCCGTCGCCGCCGAACACGTTATCGACGCCCTCGCCGGAGATGAGGTGGTCGTTGCCGCCGTCACCCCAAAGGGTATCGTCGCCTTCATCGCTGCGGATAAAGTCGTCGCCCTCGGTGCCGCCGATCACGGCGTGTTCGGTACCTCTGAAGGTGATCGAGCCGCCGAAATCGTGAGTCCCATCGACGGTCGTGCTGTTGCTGTAGTCGCGCGAGACCTTCTCGACCGGCACGCTCGGCGGCGTTTCCCAGTCCGGGTCAAGGCCGTCCTCGCTGCCGTTGTAGTCTTCCTGCGCGATGCCCCGATCGAGCTCCAGGATAATGTCCGGCGTCAGGAACAGCGCGCTGCTCAAGTGCGTCGCGTACTGGCCGCTCAACTCGCTGTTGCGCATCACCAAATCGGAGAAGGTGTTGGGCTCCAACTGGTTGAGGAAGTTCGTACCCTGCGTGCGCGACAGGTAATAGAAGCGGTCGCCGAACTGCAACTGCTCCATCTGGAACTCGAACACGTAGTTGAACGTCGAGCCGAGCATCGCGCTGCCGAACTCCGGCCGCTTCTCGGCCAAGCCGCCGATCCACAGATCGATCGCGTCCACGCCGCCCCTGCCGTTGGCGGCGCCGTAGGCACCGGTGCCGTTCAAGAACGCTTGGCGATCGGTGTAGCTGACGCCCCGAATCGTGACCTCGTTGGCAGCGCCGCCGTCATCGAACCTGAGCAGGAACGCGGCGTCGCGCGCTTCCGCGGCGGTGGCAGCCGACGTGATGGCCGTGTGCGTGCCGTACGCCGCCATGAAGTTGATGACCGACAGCTTGTTGTTGATGTTGTTCTCGAAGTCGAGCCAGTTCGTGTACGGGGTGAGGCTCAACAGGCCGGCGTCGTGCAATTGCTGGCGCGTTTCGTTCAACGACGGAATGCCGGTGTCGCGGCCGCGTGAGATATTGAGTACGGCCAAGTCGAGCGGCAAGCCGAGCAGGTTGCTGCGCACGTCCTGCACGATGAACTCGTCGATCTGGTTGCCGACGTCGCGTGTCGTGCCGCGCACCAAGTTGGCCAGCACCTCCTCCTGCGAGGCGCCGCTCGCGAGGTACATCGTCGGATTCAAGAAGGCCGCGAGCAGCGTCGCCTGGTCGGCTTCGCCATTGACGGTCGTCAGATCGTTTTCGAGGCGATCGACGGTGCCGGTCAGCATCGAGTGGCCGAAGCGGTACACGGTATGGGCGAACTCGGCGAGGATCGATGGATCGATGGTCGAGTCCGTGTTGAAGACAAACGCGTCTACATCCGGCTGGATGCGTCGCGCGAACTCTTCGAACACCAGGTGCTGGTACTGCATTTCAGTGGAGAAGCGCGCGGCCTGGAACAGGCGCTCACCGTCCCACGCGGCGTCGTTGCCGATCAGCGCATCCTTTTGCGCCTGAGTGTCGATGTCGGCGAGACTCGCGATGTCCGTACGCAGCCACTCGTTGATGAACGCAAGATCGCCGGTGTTCAGGATTGTCGCCTTGTTGACATCGACGATGCGGTTGTGTTCGGAGTGGAACACCGAGTGTACGGCGGACAGCGCGATGTTCTCGTTGCCGCGCCCGTCGCCGGTGGCGAAGTGCGCGTTGAGCATTTCATCGTCATAGGTGATCTCATTCAGCGAGCCGTCCGGATTCTTGTCAGCTGCGAAGAAATCCGCCGTGGTGATTGAACCGTCGCCGTTGACGTCGGTGAGGGTATCGCCGGCGTCATAGATGCCGTTGCCATTGGCGTCGATGTCTGCGTCGGCGACCTGCTGGATCTTCGGCGTGACGACTCCACCATCGTGGTCATGATCGACCAGGCTCGGCGCGGCATGGTGCGCGATGTCGTTGAGGAATGCGTGGTTGGTGCCGATGGAACCCTCGGTGGTGATACCGGCCGCCGTGCCTTCCTTCAGCCAATTGGTGGAGTGGGTGGCGTCCGGCGCCATGACCATCTGCGCATAGCCATTCGCACCGGGAATGAATTTGCCATACTGATCGGTCAATAACAGCGGCACATTGTGGACATCGAAGTCACTGAGCTTGATACCCAGCATTTCGAGCGCCTGGGCCTTGACCTCGGCCCAGTTGCCGGGCGCACCGTCGAACGAGCCGCTCGCGATGGAGCCGTCGATCAAGCGGCCGGTGGCGAACGTTTGGTTGCCCTCGCGCACGTACTCGCGCAAGAACACTTGGTGCGACGGGTGCGACGTGTAGGTCTGGTTCTGGTCGACGAAGGACGTGGTGGTGTTCTCATGCTGCGGCACGCCGTTGGCATCGAGCGTGACGGTGGCGCGCGTGAGCGCCATGAAGCGCAAGTGTTCGGGCAAATCGTCCTCGGTACCGAATACGCCGTCGGCGCCGGCAATCAGCGGATCGTCGGCAGCCAGCGGGATGTAGACGGTACCCGCGTTGCCCTTGGTGACCAAATCGAGACCGTGGTCGAAGAACTGGCCGAAGAACGTCATCCACGAGTTGAACGGCGCCGTCAGTCCGGCGTCCGGCGCGACGTTGGGGATGACCAAGCTGTCGAGCGGCTCGATCTCGAGGCCGGACTCGATGCCGGGCTGCGGCTCAGCGAAGACGGCTTCGAAGTTCGGTCGGGCGGCGTCGCGCGCGGCGTCGGCCAAATCGCTGGCGCCTACGGCATTGTTGTACGCAGTCGTCGCATCCGCCAGTTCCTGGTTCGCTGTCTGCAGCGCGTTGAAGGCCGTGGTTGCGGCGCTGTCGGCAGCGGCTTGCGCCGCGTCCAACTGCGTGTCGGCGCTATTGGCCGCCGACTCGGTGGTGTTAGCTTGCGTCAACGCAGCTTGCGCCGCGTCGTATTCGCTTTGATCTAATAGCGGACTGGCTGACAGCAACGCGGATTGCAGCGCCGTGAGGTCGTCTCGCAGTGCCACGGCGTTGACGGCGACGTCCTGCGCGGCGATCACGTCGGCGTGCGCGGCGCCGAGCGCTGCAAGCAGCGCATCAGCGGCATTCTGTGCGGCGGTGGCGGCCGCATTGGCCGCGGCGACCGCATCAGTGGCGGCCGTATGATCGGCGGCGTTGACGATCGATCCCACCGCGCCGAGTGACGCGACGAGGTCGGCTGCTTCGGATTGTGTGGCGGCGACGGCGACTTCCACATCGAGTGCCAGCGCCGCGTCGTAGGCGGTCAGGATCGCCTGAGCAGCCGTATTCGCTGTCTCGGCAGCGTCTTGCGCGAGCTCGGAGGCAGCGAGATCGGCAATGGCGTTATTTTCCGCCAGTTGCATGTTGTCTGCGTGGGTTGTTGCATCGCTCACGGCTTGTACTGCTGCGTCGTGAATGCCAGTGAATGTGTTGAGGATGGTGAGAGCGGCAGCGAGGTTAGCCGCGCTGGGTGCGTTGGTGGCCTCTGCGGCGATTTGCGAAGCAGTGAGCTGCGACACCAGTGTGGTTGCCGCCGTCGCATTGTCCCCCGCTGCCGTACTTGCCGAACCCGCGGTGTTGAAATCAGCTGTATCTAACAACTGATCGCTGCTTGTCAGGTCGGTATCCAAGTTAGTCCGCAGGCCCTGTAGCTGTGTCAGGAGTGCCAGCGCGTCGGCTGCAAGCGCTTGGGCATCCGCCAAATCATCGGCGACGACATTCGCGCCGCCGCCCTGCAGCGCCGCGACGGCATCGGCCGCGGCATCAGAGGCAGTCTGCGCGGCTGCAACAGCAGCATCGGCGGCAACGAGATCGCCTACGTCGAGAAGGGAACCGTCAGGGCCCAGTGACGTCACCAGATCGGCCACCGCCGTATTTGCGGCGGCGGTATGGATGTCCAAGTTCTCCGCAAGCGTGTTGTTGTACGCGGCGAGCGCTTGCGCGAACGGCTGATTGGCGGCCAGGAAGAAGTCGTAGATAATTTGCGCATTGTCGACGTTCGTTTGCGCGGCCGCTTCGGCGGCTATGGCGCTGGCAAGGGCGGTATCCGCAGCGTCACTAGCCGCAGTTGCGGCGGCGAGGTCGGCACTGTCTTGTGCGACCGCCGCGTTTGCGGCGGTAAGTGCCGCCAGAGTTGCGACAGCATTAGCGGCCGCTGTAACTTGCGAAGCTTCTAGCTGAGCCGTGTGCGCGTTGGCGGCAGTGACGTTGGCGGCGGCGGCGGTATTGGCATCGGCAGCCGCGTTGAATTCAGCTACGTCCAAGTTCGGGGTGCTGGCATCCAGAGACAGTTGCAGCGCCGTCACTTGCGTGAGCAGCAGCGCGGCATGGTCCGAAACGGCCAGCGCGGCAGCGACATCGGCCGGCGCGACACCCGGATCCGCCAGCAGCGCATTGTAGGCAGCCAGTGCGGCGTTGGCAGCAGTTGACGCGGCAAGGACTGCGGCGTCGATGGCCGCGACATCAGCCGCGGTCACGGTGCTGCCAACCGCGCCGAGTTCCGTCACCATGGCGTCGACGGAGTCCTGCGCCGCGGCCAATTTAACCTCCACGTCTTGCGCCAGCGCCGCGTTGTAGGCGGCTAACGTCCCCTGCGCGGCGGTGTTCGCGGCGGCGGCGGCGGCCTGCTCCAAGGTCTCGGTGTCGAGCGTGGCTTGTCCGGCATTTTCCGCGAGCTGTGCGGCGTGGGCGGCCTGGGCCGTCAGGGCGATATTGTTGTAGGCGTTGACGATCGCGGTGCGTGCCGCGGCGATATTGCCGCTATAGCCCGCCCCACGCAGTGCCGCTTCGACCGCTGCAGGGTTCGCCGGCGTCATATCCACGACTAAGTTGGAAATGATGCGCGGGTCGGCGTCGGCGACGCTGGTCTGCAAGCCATAGTCGTTGTTAGTGATGGTCGGTGCGCCCGATCCGGGAGGGCCGAGCGGCATCTGATCCCCGTCCTGGTCGTTGCGGAACACCGGATCGGTCAGCCGCGGGAACAGCGTATCGGCCGCGCCGAATTCGCTCCCGCCCGGCAGCAAGTTGTTGTCCGAACCGTCGACGGTGCGTAGGCCAAAGGGCAGTATCGCCGCGTCGGACGCCGACACGTTGAAGGCATTCTGAATCGCCTGCAGGATGGTCAGCGGCGTGGCGGTATACGCCTTCGACGTCGACTCGGCGAGTTGGATTTGCTTCAGGATGAATTCCAGGTCGGCTTTGTTCACGTTAAAACTGGTGGACATCTGGCATCTCCGAATATTGGTTAAGGTGATACTCAATACATTTCAGGATGATGTGGGTGGCCTATTGAGGGAAAGGAATAGATGCACTTTGAAAGCTGCTTCATATGAAGGCACGTGCTAAAGGTTCTCAGGCGTAGTGGGGTATGTATAGATGCAACACCAGCATTCTTCCAATGCTACTGAAGCATTAGAGGCTGATGTAGCTACGGCTTGTGGAGTCCTGACTAAGGCCAGTATTTCAGCTGCTTAGACAATGGAACGATCGGATCGATTGAACGGCCCCACTGAAGCATTAGGGACTGATGTAGCTACGACTTGTTGATTCTTTCCTGATACCAGTATTTCAACTGCTCAGACAATGCGTGATGATCGGATTCATTGAACCGCCACTCACATTCTTTTAGGAAACAGTGAAAACTTTTTTTCGGGATGCCGTTGAAGCGTCGCAGATATCGCTTCGATTCGTTCCAAAAGTTCTCAATCCCATCGATATGGTAGCCGCGTCTCGATAACACGGTCTTGCTGGGTTTGACACACTTGTACTGGAACTCAGAGACATCCAGCACATCACACACCTGAGAGCTATTCACGTAGATGATGCTGTGCGGGGTCACGTTCTCTTGAATGACGGGGACTACGGGCTTGGTCTTGGCATCCGGGATGATTGCCGTATATACCTTGTCGCCTCGCATTACCAATCCAACGACAAATACTTCTCTTGCTGCCTCTCGCCCGCGACGTTCTTTTCGTCCCCTCCCCCAACAGCTTTCATGAGATTCTATCTCGCTGGGGAGAACAACACTTTCTCGCTTACTGGCGATTAATTGACGGAGCCGCTGAAAAAAGACCACCGCAGTTCGTCCCTGCACCCCAACCGCCTTTGCAGCGGCGCGCGCCGTCGTGCCAGCCACGAAATGGTTCAGCAACTGCTGCTGGACTCGGACAGGCATCCGGCTCTTTCTGGGAAAGATCATTCGCTAGATGTATTGCCTGCCAAGCTCGCTTCGCTATTCAGCCGAAGTACAGACAACCACACGAAGGTTGGGGATGTTTACTAGGCCGTATTTTCTATTGGCTGCAAGGAATGGGTTTAAAAAGGTCTTGTTGCGACGGCGGCGCTAGATTAGGAGAGCAGCAGGAACCCGGAGGGCTAGGGATAGTTTGATTCATTCGCGTTTCCATTTGGAATCTGTTCCTGGGGTAATCGCCGGGGACCATTCGGCGTGCATCCGCTGATCCGTGAGCGTTTTCGTGATGGATAGCCGCCATCCGATGGCTCGATGCCAGCCTCCGGACACACGTTTCCTACAGCCCCGCCAACAGACGCCGACAGATTGACCAACCAGCAGCACATTCCAAGAGAAGAATACACCACATAATTCACTAGGATATATAATGTAGGCATAACGTAATTCATAATAGCTAAGTTATCATGCCCCTACGGGCGCCGATCCTCCGAATACATACAGCTACGAACAGTTAGCATATGCAAGTATTCTCGAATACCGATACCACAGACGTCCTCGCGCGACAAACCCAAGGCCGACAGCCGTTATCAACGCTTGCATTATTCTACTAATAACACTTAAGTGGGATTGTAGTCTGCCTCAGGGATGAGCATACACTCCCGCCTCATGAATTCCGCATGCTGTTCTCGAGCAGCCCTCAACCCATGCGCATGGAAACGATTGAAGAACCATTTTGGTGCCGCCCTGGAAGATCAGATAGACCGAATCCAACCAGCCGTGCATGGTTTATGAGCCGAGATGGCCAACTTTCTTTGAAGGAGGAGGTGCGTTGTCAAACAAAGGATTTCGACCAGTACTAGGTGAGAGCCTGAGGCTTGCGGACTTGCTTATCCATGACCCTGTTCATCTTCAGGAAGAAGGAGTTTGAACAACCATGAGTGACGACAACACACATGATGTGAGCCGGAGAGCCATGCTGAAATTGGGCCTCGTGACCGGAGGCGCGGCCATCATCGGCCCAGGCCGGATCTTGGACGCCTTTGCCATGTCCTGTTACGACAGTTCGATGAACACCTCGTGCGGAGACGCGAGGGAGGACTTTCCGACCAGTCCGCTGATCGGCGGAAAGATCGTACAAACCACAGTCAACGGCAAGACGGTGAATTCTGTGTCACTGGCAGTCGGAGATTTTGATGCGTTTTCGCAAGAGCTGCCGATTCCCACCGCCTTAAGGCCCGTGCAGCCGTATGCAAGCCCGTACGCAGGAACCACACAGGACTGCGATGGAGAGGTCCATCAGGTTGGAGTGAACGGCAAAAGAGCGGACGATAGCTCTGTGCCCAACTACGATGCCGCGATTGCTGACTGTCGGTATTACAGGATCAACTTGGAGGTGGCCTCCCATAATTTTACCGAGGAAAAAGTCGTCCCCATCAATGCCGCAGGGAAGGTGGTCCGAGCCCCCAAGCAAAGCAAGGTCGGCCGTCTGTCCTTGCCGGGCAGCACGATCTGGGGATTCAACGGGCAATTCCCCGGGCCGATGATCAACGCCGAGTACGGCAAGCCCTGTCTGGTGCGCTTTGAGAACTGGCTGAACAATGATCACGGCCTCGATTCCCAGAACTTCGGCGCCCCTGACCGGGCGTTCTTGACCCATCTCCATAATGCCCATACGGCGCCGGAGAGCGACGGCAACCCCTTCCATAAGCCTTGCCCCTATGGGCCAGGGCAATGGGTGGAGAATCTGTACCTGAACTGGGCGATCGGCGAGGATGCGGAAAAACAGTCCTTCTTGTGGTTCCACGACCACCGCATGGACCACACGGGAGCCAATGTCTACAAGGGCCTGGTCGGCCTCTATCCTATCTATGATCCCATCAAAGACAACGGCAACGAACTAGACGGGCTTCGGCTGCCGGGCGTCCGGAGCGAGAATGGAGATGGCTCGTTCAATGTCCAGTACGATATTCCGCTGGCATTTTACGACTGCCGGTTAGACGATGGCGTCACGCGCCATCGGGATTTCCATGCCGGCTGTGACGAAACCCACCCGGAATGGTGGGGAAAGACCTTCTTCAAACATTTCCCGAATAAGGGTTTCAACGGAGACGTCTTCACGGTCAACGGGGTGGCCTGTCCGGTATTGCATGTCAAGCGGCGGAAGTATCGATTCCGATTCCTGGATACGTCGATCGCACGGCAATATGAGTTCAAGCTGATGCAAGGAAACGTGGGAGCCCGTCCCGGTCAACAAGGGCAATATAATTTCATCGACGGCAACGGCAAGAACACCCTCGGCGAGCAGGTCATGAAATTTCGGCAGATCGCCGCCGATGGCGGACTGCTTCCCTTCCCCATCGACCGCAACTCCATCGAGATCTGGCCGGCCAAGCGCCGGGAGGTGATCATCGACTTCAGCCGATACATGGACGGAAGTCCGACTGCCAACGGAGAGGCGATCTACCTGGCGAACATTGCCCAAATGCTGGACGGGCGGAAACGCACCGAGAAGGATGAAAAAGAGTTCGATCCGAACTACTGCGTGCCGGTCCTCAAGTTCGTCATTGACGGGGACGCGCAGGATAACAGTGTCATGCCGGCCGTGACTCAACGGTTGCGCCCGTTACCGCCGCTGCCGGACCTCACGAAACTCCCCAAAAGAGTCTTCAGGTTCGATAAACTGGAGTTGGGCGGGGAGATGCTGTGGACGATCAATGGAAGAGCGTTTGATCACACTCGAATGGAAGCCTCTGTCAAACGAGGCCAACCTGAACTCTGGACCTTTGTGAACGAGGGCGGCGGCTGGACCCATCCGATCCATAACCACCAGGAGGAACACCAGGTCGTCTCCCGCAATGGGAAGCCGGTGCCTGATACAGCCCATCCGGATGATCGCTCCCGGGAGGACGTCGTCGCACTGGAAGGCGGTGAGTCCGTGACGATCTACCGAAACTTCCGGACCTTTACCGGCAAGTATGTGGTCCATTGCCATAACCTGTCCCACGAAGACCATGCCATGATGTTCGGCTGGGAGATCAAGCCGTAACCGTCATTGCGGCGAGCTCCAGTCCCCGGCACGGAAGTGCCGGGGACTGGCAACTACACCGGCCGTAACTAAATTCTGTGCGAGTCTCACAATCAGCGCACGTCCTGGAAAAAGCCTTCGGTAGAGCCGGCACATGGAGAATAATCAGCAGGACGCGAAGGAAACTTCGGAAGATCCCCATTTTAGAGACTTCCGGGCATCGGTAATCACTGACGGCAATGCTGTCATAAACGCGATCGGCACTCAGAAGGCTGCGGCGGCGCACGAATCAAGATCTGATAATCATCTAGAAGGCTCCTCACCTGGGCAATCCAGTTGGGAGACCGGTCAAGAAGCTTTCAGCCTTTCCAACCCAAAGAGGAGCCATGACGAAATCGTACGGCGGGATTGACCTCCATGCCAACAACAGCGGGATCATCCTGGATGATGATCAGGAGCAGGTCGTGTACGAAAAGCGAACGCCCAATGACTTGTCGAACATTCTTTCTCAACTCTGTCCTTTTCAACCACGCATTCACGGCCTCCTCGTGGAATCCACCTATAAATTGGTATCGGCTGATTGATGGGCTCATGGAAGCCGGCTACTCGGTGCACTTGGCCAACACCGCCGCGATTCAACAAGCCGAAGGCCTGAAGCATACCAATGATCACAGCGATGCACGGTGGTGAGCCCAGCGCATCTGCTGTGCGCTTCATTGCGCGTTCAGCAACGAAGACTGCACGATCGCCCGCGTCTGCTGAAGCCGGCTAGACGAATCGATTCTGCACCGTTCTGGCTGTCCTACGGTGACCACGGTCACCGTAGGACAGAATCGAAGGCCAAACCTCAACATCCGGAGCTGTGGATTCACGAACCGGAGCTCGTGGGAATGTCTTCATGCAGATGATGGTTATTCGGCAGAAGAACTCGGAGGTCTGCTTGTTCAGATCAACGTGGATTTGTTCCGCGCCACAGCGCGAGCAGCAGCTCGTTTAGAGGCTGTCCGGTGAACTGGAGCTCATGGCCGGCGCCGGCGGCCACCGCTCGAGACGCGCCGATGCGTTCAGCGAGGTCGTCGCATATCGCGTCGAACCCCGCGCTATGTCCACCTGATACGACAAGCTTCGGAAAGGTGACCGCAGCCAGCTCCATCATCGGCAGCTCGCTGTACCAGACCGGTCGCCCGCGGCGGAGCACGGGAGTCAGCGGCACGACGGCGGCAATCACTTCGGGCGGCAGCTTGTCGGTGTCACTCCCCACTGCTTGCAGAAAGCGGTTGACCCAGTCTTCATCAGAGAGATCCTGATCCCAGAGGGCTCGAACCTTGTCCACAAGGGCCCGCGCGGCTGGATCGTGGCCACCCAAAGCGAATGCAGGTGGCTCCAGCAGCGTCAGGGATAGGGTCGCATCAGGACGGCGGGCGGCTGCAAACAGGACTCCGAGGCCCCCATAAGAGTGCCCGACGAGGTGCGCGCCATCACCCATGAGCTCGACGATGTCGTCGGCATCGCGTAAGAAATCCTCGCCTTTCGCCACAGGGCTTTGTCCGTAGCCGCGCCGGTCCAGCACCAACAGTCGAAAACCCTCATCGGCGAGCGGCCGCTGCGCCTGCCACTCCTCGGCACCGGTCGCGAGCGAGCCATGCACGAGCACCACAGGCGTGCCGGTTCCCCAGGAGTCTACAAAAAGGTCGCTCATTTTCTGGCGATTGGCTTGAAGGACAACAAGGTGATTGAAATGCTCACTAGATGCATGGTGATGTTCGCCGTGCCGCTATGGAGTGTAGCGAACATGGGACATACGTTACTCCGACCTGACCCTCATTGCCAAGAGCGAGGCAGGGGTTGTGTGGTTTTCTCCTGCGCGCATTGAGCGAGCACCGTCAATCCTCTTTGCCTAACCCTCTCTTACTCTTTAAGGGGGCAGTCGAGTGGTCTCCTAACTGCGCGCATCCAACGAGGGCCTTCCCAGGCCGCGCGTTGGGCGAGCACGGGAGACCACTCGGCTGCCCCCGCTCTCACCCCATCACAGGCGAGCCGTGATGGTGAATCATCAACCACTCGTCGCCGATGAGTTCGTAGAGATTCGTGGCGAGGACCTTGGCTTGTTGCGGTTCGTCGGACTGTTGGGTAGTGAGATTTTCGACACAAATGATCCAGGCCAGATCGCCCGCCACCTGGACCATCACGTCGGTGAGTTCGAACTTCATCGAGAAGGTGTTATTGAAGATCAACACCCAGGAATCGCGGACTGCGGGCCACCCGGAACGAATCGTCCATCCCGGATGAATGCAGGTGACGAATTCCTGATGGACCCAGATCTCGTCCATTTTGGCGATGTCGAGACTCTCAAAGGCATCGTAGAATTTCTGGTTGGCTTTTGTAACGGCTTCGATACGCTGTTTCAACAAGGCTGCGCCTCCCAGTCAGCGGAGCCGTATCATACTGGAATCATCAGGAACAGGCGAGCAGGGAATCAGGCTAGCCTTGATCGAGCTTAGCCGTTTGACGATTGACGGCCCAAACTCCGGCCAGGATGAGCCCGATGCCGATGAGTTCGATCACCCCGACAGATTCCCCCAAAATCAAGGCGGATAACCCGATCGCCGCAACCGGTGTCAGGTTCCCCAAGACTGAGGCCCGTGATGGTCCGATACCTTTCACGCCAAAAAGCCATGCCTGTTGGGCCACAGCCGTGGCAAAGATGATGAGATAGCCCAGTGCGAGCCAATCAGAGGTGGTCACCGAGGCGACACCGGCGGCCATCATTTTTTGATCTGTCCATAGGAGCGGAATCTGTAGGACCGTCGCGACCATCACTGTTGTCCAGTTCACGGTTAGCGCCGAAACTCGCTCCATGATGGTGCGGCTGCCGATACTGTAGAGCGCCCAACTCACGACGCCGAGAAAGACCAACGTGCTTCCCAGTAGCGGCTGCTCGCCGGCCGCTTGAAAGCCCCCTACGGAGACCAGCCCGACGCCCGCGAAGGAAAGTACTGCTCCGGCCCACACTGCGCGCAACGGCACATCTCGAATCAACATGGCCGAGAGCAGGGCCGTGACGACCGGGCTCGATCCGATGATCACCCCGCCGACCGCTCCGCTCACATAGTTGAGTCCCATAAGGATGAGCAGGTGGTTCCCCAGCACGCCGAGCCCAAGTAGCCCCAGCAACCCCACGTCGGCGCGACTGATTTTGATCGTGCCGGCTTCTTGCGACCACCAGGTTGCGAGGAGGATCGCCAGTCCTCCCAGATCGCGCAGGACCGACGCTTCGACGGCGGAAAACGAGCCGAGGGCCATCTTCTGCGCCACAATGGAACCGCCCCACAGGACCGCCGCGAACACGACAGATCCGTAGGCCAGCGTATTGTCCGATTGACTCATTGTCATTGGATACCGTCGTTCCGGCTCGCCGTCAAGCAGTATTCCTCGCTCAATGCATTTTGTTGACGGTATTTGCCTTTGTGGGTAACCTCCGTCTAAGAGATAACGCCGGTCAAAAAGGGAGGCATTTCATGATCCAGCAGCTGCGTCTCCGAGTGTGTGTGGCAATGGTAATGGGTGCGTCTGTCCTCTTAGGAGGCTGCACCACGGCTCTTGTCCGTGATGACGTCAAGTACACGAACACCGGCGCCCATTGCTCAGGCTCCGAGGCGGTCGACGATTCCTCCATCGCGGTACTGCCGGTCCCAGTGGTCGCCTTCGTCGTTCCTCACGCGAACCTTCACGAGATCAAGGCCGATGACTATCTGAAGCGCTGCGGCAATCCGACCACCTTGATCAACCGGAAGGTCGAGGTCAACCGCACCGCTTGTATTCCAGCCGGATTGACTCGCATCATCACCCTCGGGATCTGGCAATGGTGCCCCGCCAGCGTGTCGTGGGAAGCGGATGTCAAGCTGTCATGGATAGAGAGATAGGCGCACGGTCGTGTTCGAGACTATGCGCATGCCATTCAAGACCAATCCCCACGGCCCCCCTATCGCATGTCGATGAATACCTGAACCGCCTCTATCACCAATTGAGACTCATCCTGCTTCGGCGGAAGGCCGTTGTCGATTTCAGGCTACTCCGACGACTAGCAAGTAGGCATTCATCTCCCCAGGGGAAAAGGAGGACCTATGAGGAGGTGACAACGAATGACCGAATACGCTGCATGGATTAGCCATCACCATAACGAGGAGTACACCATGAAATATCTCTGCCTGGTCTATGTCGAAGAAAAAGTGCTCAATGCTTTTCCAAGTCACGAACGTCTCGCGATCTCCGATGAAGCGATGGCCTACTGTGACACATTGCAGAAAGCCGGCCGATTGCTCGCCGCCTCCCCTCTCCATCCGGTGGAAACCGCGACCACGGTGCGGGTCCGAGCGGGCAAGACGTCGACCACCGATGGACCATTCGCCGAGACCAAGGAGCAACTCGGCGGGTTTCTCATGATCGACGTGCCGGACCTGAACGACGCCATCCGTGTGGCGGCTCATTTTCCCGCCGCCCGCTTCGGCGCGGTGGAAGTCCGCCCCTTGAAGGAGCACGGTTGCGCGTGACGGAATGCACCATGAGCGACGACTCGCCGACACAGGCGCGCGAGAGGGTGGAAGAAGTCTATCGTTCCGAGTCGCGTCACGTGCTGGCCACGTTGATTCGTCTGCTTGGCGATTTCGACGCAGCCGAAGAAGCGTTGCACGAAGCTTTCGTCGCGGCGACGGAGCAATGGCCACGCGACGGCGTACCGGGCAACCCGCTCGCCTGGCTTGTCTCCACCGGCCGTTTCAAAGCCATCGACGGCATGAGACGACGTGCCCGTTACGATGCGTCCTTGGGAGAGTTCGCCAAGGAGATCGAAACAGCGACGAGCGATCCGGCGGAGCAGGAGGATCAGTCCATCGAGGATGATCGATTGCGACTGATTTTCACCTGTTGCCATCCGGCCCTTTCACCGGAGGCACAAGTGCCCATGACTCTGCGAGAGGTCTGCAATCTCACCACGGAAGAAATCGCACATGCGTTTCTCACCAAACCTGCCACGATTGCACAACGGATTGTGCGTGCGAAATCGAAGATCCGCGATGCGCGGATCCCTTACGAAGTGCCGCCTCCAAGCGAGTTGCCGGACCGATTGGATACGGTGTTGCACGTCGTCTATCTTCTGTTCAACGAGGGCTATTCGGCTTCGTTCGGCACCTCGCTCACCAGGGCCGATCTTTCCGGCGAAGCGATTCGCCTCGGCCGACTCCTCTTACAGCTCTTGCCTGAACCGGAGGTCATGGGGCTTCTTGCCTTGATGTTGCTCCACGAATCACGGCGTGGAGCACGCACGTCTGAAACGAAGGAACTCGTATTGTTGGAACATCAAGACCGCTCGCTGTGGAATCAGACCCTCATCAGGGAAGGCGTGGGGTTGATCGAACGAGCGCTGGCTTCACGACGTTTCGGTCCCTACACCTTGCAGGCGGCCATCGCCGCAGTCCACGCCGAGGCTTCAAGCACCCTTGAGACCGATTGGTCCCAAATCGTCGCATGGTACGATCTGCTCTTGCGAGCCGATCCATCACCGATCATCGCGCTCAACCGGGCAGTGGCGGTTGCCATGCGTGATGGACCGGCCAAAGGGCTGGAATTGGTCGATGCACTCCTGGCAAACGGTGAGTTGACGAACTATCACCTCGCGCACGCTGCACAGGCTGATCTCTGCCGACGACTTGGAAAGCACGCAGAGGCCCGCGCTTCATACAAGAAGGCACTTGCTCTCACCAAGCAAGAACCGGAACGGCGGTTTCTGGAAAAGCGCCTGGCGGAGTTGGCGGACTGAGTGTGGCCTTGATGATCAGCCATCCTCCCTGATAATTGTCCGCTATCCTTCCCTGCAACCCCCTGACTGACCCATCCATGGCTCCGCAACGGCAGACCATGACAAACAGAGACCCAGAGCCATGAAGGCTCAGAATTTGGTAACATGGTCCGGCGAGCCTACCCATGAAGCGTGAGAATTGGATCGGATCGACCTTACTTGTCTTGTTTGTCCTCCTGCTGGGCATCGGCCTCGCGTCATGGAAGTACGAATCGTTCCAGAGCGAGCAGGCCGCTTCGGCCAATCAGCCGGAGCCGATGGAGTCGGTCACCCTTGCCGTCGCACGAGCAATCGACCACCGCCAGACGACTACCTCTATCGGCACCGTGTTGGCCTTACGTTCCATCACGCTGAAGAACGAACTCGCCGGGACGGTCCGGGACGTCCGGCTCATCCCGGGGCAGATCGTGGAACCGGGAACATTACTGGTTGCGCTTGATGTGTCGGTGGAAGAAGCGGAGCTCAAGGCCCAAGAAGCCCAGGCCGCCCTGGCTACAACCGTCCTCAATCGCAGGAGGAGCCTGAATCAAGAGTTGGCGACCACGCAGGAAGAAGTGGATCGCGCCCGCGCCGACTTGGATGTGGTACGAGCTCAGATCGCCCGCACGAAGGCCATCATCGCCAAGAAGACCATCCGGGCCCCGTTCCGTGCACGCGTCGGCATTGCCGATGTCCATCCAGGCCAGTACCTGGAAGAGGGAACGTTGCTCACGACGCTCCAGGGCGTCGGCGAAGCTGTGCATGTGGACTTCACGGTCGCGCAGCAGATCGCCGCCGGCTTGCAGGGCGGCGAAGCCGTCGAAGTGCTCGCGGCCGGTGATTCCCCTGCTGTCATGGCCAGGATCGTGGCTCTCGACGCCCGCATCGATCCGACGACCCGGAATGCCATGATACGTGCCAGAATCGAAGGTACCCACAATGTACCGGCACCCGGAGCTTCAGTTCGCGTCCGGGTCCCGGTCGGCCCTCAACGTACAGTCGTCGCGATTCCGGTCAGCGCGCTCCGTAAGGGGCCGGGAGGCGACCAAGTATTCGTCATCCTGCCGGACAAAGACGGACGCAACCGAGTCCATACCCGCCAGGTTGAAAGCGGCGCCATGGTCGGCGATGAGATCGTGATCCATACCGGCCTGAAGGCCGGCGAGCAGATCGCCGCGGTGGGTTCCTTTAAGCTCCGCGACGGTGTCCTCGTCGCGGTCGCGGAGGCTGCCGAGAATAACTCGAAAGGGTCTCACGAGACCGGGAAACCCTGAACCGATCCTGATGCCACAGGACAGCGCACGAACAGCGTTCGGCGACCGGTTCACCAAATATCCCTTATTTGGAGGTCGTCGTCATCCCGGTCATTCTATTTGACCGACCAGAAACAACGGTATCGAGAACGGAAAAGACTATGCACTACAGGTTGCCACGCAAGTTTCATAGCACACTTTTGGTTATCGTGCTCTCTCTCACCGGTTGTGCCGAGCTGACCTATCAGCGTATGAACGATCCCTCGCGGGACGTCTGGCAGAAACCACAAGGAGTCGTTGAAAAGCTGGCCATCGTGCCGGGATCGCGCGTTGCAGACTTGGGTGCCGGTGGAGGGTACTTTACCTGGCATCTAGCCAAGGCGGTCGGGCCGAGAGGAACGGTCTATGCGGTTGATATCGAGGAGAAAGCCATTGATATGATCTTCAAAGAAATGGTCGCCCGAGGGACTCCGAATGTCCGACCCATCCTGGCCGAGCGGCACGATCCAAGACTTCCAGAACCCGTCGACCTGGTGTTCAGTTGCAATACCTACCACCTGATAAATGACCGCGTCGCCTATTTTCGGTCTCTTGCCTCATCGCTACGGCCCGGCGGTCGCATCGCGATTCTCGATGCTCATCCTCGTGGATTGGTTTCTGGCCTATTCGGTCACAAAATCAAGAAAGAAGCGGTCCGGCGAGAAATGAAGGACGCCGGCTATCTTCTGGTCGGTGACTACGATCTCATCGATCGCCAACATTTCCAGATTTTCGCGAGGGCGGAGAGTTGAGATCCGGTCATTCTTGGGTTTCAAGAACAGAGATTGGAGCCAAGCAATTCTTGCTCACGTCTCCATCATTTCGAGCCGGGTATCGAACTCGTTTCCGCAGACTGTGCATCGGATACAGTCCGACTCCACCGTAAATTCATCGGAACGTATCCCCATCCCGCCGCAATCCGGGCAGCGGGCAAGGTGAACTTTCTGATCATCCACCGTCTCGTATTGCACACCGTGAAGACAGTACACCGGTTTTCCGTCAAGCTGCCATGGTCGTCCTGCATTGTCGATGACCGGCAAGACGAGGTAATGATGGTTCACATAGTCCTCCATCTCGCGGCGAGTCGCAAAACCGTCTTTGACCAGTTTGTCGGATACAGCATGGTACAGCCCGCCGTCTTTTACGATCACTTTGGTCGGCCCCATCGGTTCACCTCCTCGCAAAAATCATCACCTGTACAGAGGCACCAACAACCCCCTGCGTTTTCCGAGCTCATGACATTTCAGCCACAGCAAGTTCCATCGCTAGACGACGCCGGAGTAATACCGCAGAATATTGGAGACCGAGATGACGCCGATAATCTGTCCGTCTTGCGTGACGGCGACGTGTCGGGTGGCCTGCTCCTTCATGAGCCGCACGGCGTCGATAATCGGACGATCACCTGCAATGGCCACCACCGGTTTGCGCATGCAGGCTTTGGCCGGCGTAGTATTCGCGTCGACGCCGTTGGCGACCACGGCTCGCGCCAGAATCGAATCCGTGATGAACCCCACGTACGATTGATTGTCGGTCAGAAGCAGCGAGCCTAGTTTCCATTTCTGCATCATCTGCCCCGCCTCCCGCAGGCTGGTTTCTTGCGAGACACTCTGAATCTCGGGAGTCATGTGCTCCGCCACTTGAGGACCGATCAGGGTCTGCCGACTGGCCTTCCCTCCTTTGGGTTCGGTCGCGCGGCGGGCTTCCAACTCCGAGATGCAGCTTTCCAACACCCGGCTTCGCTGGAGCAAGCTGTACCGTTGACCGTCCATACCGGCGCTTTCCGGCGCTTCGTCCGTCATGTTCACAAGGCCGGACGCTTCACCCAGTTCAGCATATTCATAGGCATGGAGGAGATCGGAGGTCTGCCCAAGGAGATCGCCGATCAATCGCTCCGTGTCCAGATCGAACTCTTCCAAGTTACGGGTCGGTGTGCCCTTGCCCAGGAACGTAGCCAGTTCAGCCAGCTGTTTGCGCATGCGTTCGATACTACGATCGAGTGAAATCCGTTGTTTTGCGGAAGCGGTGCGCGTGGACATAACACCTCCTCTAGACAGGCGGGGTAAAGGCGAGATACAGGTGGATGATACCTCCATCGGAATATGCGAAGCAAGCCGACCGAACTGTAGCCGATTACGATCTCATCGCCCGCAGGCATTTCCAGGTTTTGCGAAGTCTGGCGACTGAGGGCCGCTCACGGCTCTTGGACTGTCGCGATTGTGACTGTCCAGCCTATCGACCCAACCCATATTGACGCGAGGCAACCATCCTCGATAACCTTAGCGACAACCGCAACCCACCTGAGAACCGAACAAGCCATCGTTTCAATCGCTCATGGCGATAGCATGCGCATCCTTATTCAATTCAGAGAAACTCTCCTGATCGCCTCCACGATCCTGCTCTTCATTGGGTTATTCATCTTCGACATCTACACGCCGACGGCCTTCGCCGACCATGCGCTTTATGTCATTGTTGTTTTGATCGCTACGGCGTCACGTTTTTCATGGCTTCCGTCCCTAGCCGCCGGAACCGGAACGATCCTCACTATGGTGGGAGGACTTGGGACTCCGTGGTTTGTCGATTTGCCGCGATGGGTCCAGATAGGAAACCGAGCCATCACGATTGTGGCTTTGTGGGTCCTGGTCTGGTTTGCCTGGAAACGGCGCCAAGCGGAAACGGCACTGCAGAAGGCAAAGGAAGATCTCGAACAAAAGGTCACAGAAAGGACTCAGGAACTCGCCACCGTGAATCGGACCTTGGTCACGCAAATCACTGAACGTGCTCAGACTGAACAGGCGCTGCGTCTCTCGCAAGGGCGGCTTGCCGACATCCTAGATATCGCCGAAGACGCCATCATCGTCACCGCAGACGATCGATCGATCACGCTCTTTAATCAAGGGGCGGTAAAACTGTTCGGCTACGACCCGGAGGAGGTGCTGGGGAACCGGATCGACCTGCTGCTACCCGAACGGTTTCGGATTGATCATCCTTCCTACATCAACGCGCTCGCCCATGACTCTGAATCGGCGCATCGGATGGCACAGCGGCGTGAAATGGTCGGCTTGAAGAAGGATGGAAGTGAGTTTCCTGCGGAAGCGAGCATCTCAAAATTGAGCCTCGGCGAGCGGACGACGTTTACAGTGATCGTGCGAGACATCACGGACCGATTGAGAACTGAACGGCAGCTCCAGTCGCTCACCACCGAACTGATGGCGGTGCAAGAAGAGGAACGTCGGCGCATCGCACGCGAACTTCACGACGATGTGAATCAGCGGCTGGCTCTGCTGGCAATCGAGATGACAAATATGTTGTCCGCCCCATCGACGCTGACCGTCCAAGCGAAGGAGACGATCCAATCCCTCAATCAACGATTGGTGAGGATTTCCGATGATGTCCGCCGCATGGCCTATCAATTTCATCCCTCCATCCTGGACGACCTTGGTCTGACTGCGGCGCTCAAACACATGGCCGATGAATGGTCGGAGAAGACGGGGATTAAAATCGTCATCGTGCAGCAAGAGGTAACCGATCCTTTGCCGCGGGATATTGCCAGTTGTCTCTATCGAGTGGCGCAGGAGAGTCTTACCAACATCATGAAACATGCCCGCGCCGCACGCGTGGAGCTCGAATTGACCTGTGACGACCAAGAGATTACGCTGTCGATTTATGATACCGGTGTCGGCTTCGATCTCAAGGACATTCGGGCCCGCCATCCCGGGTTGGGTCTCGTCAATATGCGAGAGCGGGTGCGGTCCGTGCGAGGCCGATTAGACATCCAGTCCCAACTAGGCCGAGGCACACACATCATCGTGCATATTCCATTTTCTGGAGCGCTCCATGAAGAAACCACGGGTTCTTATAGCTGACGACCATACCTTTGTGCTCGAGGGATTCAAGAAATTGCTGGAAGACCATTGCGACGTGGTAGGCGCCGTAGAAGACGGTCGCGCCTTGATCGAAGATACTCTCAATCTCCGGCCCGACATCGTGGTACTGGACATTTCAATGCCCCGGTTGAACGGCATCGAGGCGGCAAAGAAGCTCAAGAAGCAGATCCCCGAAGTGAAACTGATTTTCGTCACGATGCATGCTGACCTGGCTTATATCAACGCAGCGTTCAGAGCAGGAGCATCAGGTTACTTACTGAAACGATCGGCGGCCACTGAGTTGATGCAGGCGGTTCAGTCTGCGATGAACGACAAGTTCTATGTGACTCCGCTCATTACGAAAGAAGTCATGGCGTCTTTCCTGAAACCGACACAGCCCCGTTCAGCCACGATTGAGGACTTGACGACAAGGCAGCACGAGATTCTGCAGTTGGTCGCCGAAGGGTTGTCCGCGAAAGAAATCGCCGATCAGTTGAAGATTTCTCACCGTACCGTGGAATTCCACAAGACCAAGATCATGGAACAACTCAACGTCCACACAACGACGGAGTTGGTCAAATTCGCCATGGCGCATGGCTTAGTCACAACAGCGTGATTCCTCTGTTTGCAATACGGTAGTTGTCTCGCTGAAACCTCGTAGTTTCTGTAAGCACGGCCGGTAATCTTTCCCTCTCTCCTCCCACTACCACTCCGCTAAACTACATCATCGCGAAAGTCGCATCGTAACAACTCTGATGAATTAGGCGGATGGTTTTTTGACCTATTTTTCGGTCTACGAATTTCCTGAGTTACGACAAGATGACTGGGGTTTTGCCTGGTGCCCGTGTGAGACCGGAGAGGGTACGATGGCCGGGTCCGTTAATGATCGCCGGAGAAGACATGGTGTCTGAATACGCTCAAGGCTTATGCCCGTCCCCAACTCTTCATCGCACAGGCGACAGTTAGAAGCGTGAATGCATGTTCAATGCATGTTCATTGATCCAGCGTTGAACTCAGGATAATGAAATTACGTCACCAAAAGACAAGAATGCTGATCTTTACCGAACTGAAGGGAGGTAGCGCACATGATTATCTCGCGTAGACAGTTCTTGAAAGCCTCAGCAGGCACCGTCGCGGCTGCCGCCGTGGCGGACAAGGTCCTGGCCCTGACGGCCCTGCAGCCCGTAATCGAAGTGGGCAATCCCTTGGGGGATTATCCGGACCGCTCGTGGGAGCGGGTCTATCATGACCAATACCGGTATGATTCCTCCTTTACGTGGGTCTGCTCCCCGAACGACACCCATGCTTGCCGCATCCGGGCCTTTGTGCGGAACGGCGTCGTCATGCGGGTGGAACAGAACTACGACCACCAAACGTATGAAGACCTGTACGGCAATCGTGGGACGTTTGCCCATAACCCACGGATGTGCCTGAAGGGGTTCACCTTCCATCGCCGGGTCTATGGGCCCTATCGCTTGAAGGGGCCCTTGATGCGAAAGGGGTGGAAACAGTGGATGGATGACGGCTCGCCGGAGCTGACCCCGGAATCCAAACGCAAGTACAAGTTCGACAGCCGTTTCTTGGACGACATGCTGCGGGTCTCGTGGGACACCGCCTTTACCTATGCGGCGAAGGCGATGATCGTCATCGGCACACGGTACAGCGGGGAAGCCGGGGCCCGGCGGCTGCGCGAGCAGGGCTATGCGCCGGAGATGATCGAGATGATGAAGGGGGCGGGGGTGCGTTGTTTCAAACACCGCGCCGGCATGCCCATTCTCGGATTTCTTGGCAAACACTCCAATACCCGTATGAACAACAGCGTCCTGCCGTTGCTGGACACCTGGATCCGGAAGGTCGGTCCGGATCAGGCGCAAGGGGGGCGCTATTGGAACAATTACACCTGGCACGGAGACCAGGACCCCTCGCAGCCCTGGTGGAACGGCACCCAAAACTGCGATGTCGATTTGAGCGACATGCGGTTCTCCAAGATGAACACGAGCTGGGGCAAGAACTTCGTGGAAAATAAGATGCCGGAAGCGCACTGGAAGCTCGAATCGATCGAGCGCGGCTGCCGCATCGTGGTCATCACCCCGGAGTACAATCCGACGGCGACGCGCGCCGACTACTGGATTCCTCTGCGACCGCAATCGGACGGGGCTCTGTTCCTCGGGGCCTGCAAGATCATTCTCGATGAGAACATGCAGGACATCGACTACATCAAGCAGTTTACCGATATGCCGCTGTTAGTCCGTACGGATACTTTGCAGTATTTGGATCCGCGGGATGTCGTGCCCAACTACAAATTTCCCGACTTTTCCCACAGCTATTCGGGCCGGATCCAATCGTTGAAATCGGATCAGATCGAGCGGCTCGGGGGCTTCATGGTGTGGGACTTGGCCAAGAAACAGGCGGTGCCGCTCCATCGGGAGCAGGTCGGCTGGCATTTCGACAAGAGCGGGATCGATCCGGCCCTGACCGGCACCTATCGGGTCAAGTTGCTGAACGGCCGCGAAATCGACGCCCTGCCGATCTACCAGATGTATCTGATCCACCTCCAAGACTACGATCTGGATACCGTCCATCAGATCACCCGCTCGCCCAAGGACCTCATTGTTCGCTGGGCGCGCGACTCCGGCACGATTAAGCCGATGGCCATCCACAACGGCGAGGGCGTCTGTCACTATTTCCATATGACGGAAACGGGCCGGGCGGCGGCCCTCGTCACGACCTTGACCGGCAATATCGGCAAATTCGGCACGGGCTGCCATACCTGGTCCGGCAATTACAAAGTGGGGATTTGGAATGCCACGCCCTGGTCCGGGGTCGGCTCCGGTGTGCATCTCTCGGAAGATCCCTGGCGGCTCAATCTGGATGCCAATGCCCATGGGAAGGAAATCAAATACCGGAATTACTATTATGGCGAGGAGCCGGGGTACTGGAACCACGGCGACACCGCCTTGATCGTCAATACCCCAAAGTATGGGCGCAAGGTGTTTACCGGCAAGACCCATATGCCGACCCCCAGTAAGATCCGGTGGGTCGTGAACGTCAACATCTTAAACAACGCCAAGCACCATTACGACATGGTGCGGAACGTCGATCCGAACATCGAATGTCTGATGACGCAGGACATCGAAATGACGTCCGACGTCAACCACAACGATATCGCCTTCGCCGCCAACTCCTGGATGGAGTTCACCTACCCGGAGATGACGGCCACGGTATCGAATCCCTGGATTCAGATTTGGAAGGGAGGCATCCGACCATTGTACGACACGCGGAACGATGCGGATACGTTTGCCGGCGTGGCGGCCAAGTTGGCCGAGATGACGGGGGACGGCCGCATGCGCGACGTCTTCCATTTCGTCTATCTGAATCGCGTGGATGTGTATGCGCAACGGCTCCTCGATGCGTCCAGCACCTTCTACGGCTACAGTGCCGATGTGCTGTTGAAGTCGGAAAAGGGCTGGATGGTGATGACTCGCACCTATCCGCGACATCCTCTCTGGGAAGAGACCAACGAGTCGAAACCGATGTGGACCAGGTCCGGGCGCATCGAGACCTATCGTGTCGAACCGGAAGCCATCGAGTACGGCGAAAACTTCGTCGTGCATCGCGAAGGGCCGGAGGCGACCCCCTACTTGCCGAACGCCATCTTCACGACGAACCCCTATGTGCGGCCGGACGACTATGGCATTCCCATCACGGCCCAGCACCACGACGACAAGACAATTCGGAACATTAAGCTGTCCTGGGCTGAGATCAAGCGTCATAGCAACCCCCTGTGGGAGAAGGGGTACCAGTTCTACTGCGTGACCCCCAAGACCAGGCATCGGGTCCACAGTCAGTGGTCGGTGAACGACTGGGTACAGATTTACGAGTCGAACTTCGGCGATCCCTACCGCATGGACAAGCGGACGCCGGGTGTCGGCGAACATCAAGTGCACATCAATCCGCAAGCGGCCAAAGACCGCGGCATCAACGACGGCGACTATGTGTACATCGACGGTAATCCTGTCGACCGTCCCTACCGCGGCTGGAAGCCGAGCGATCCCTACTACAAGGTCGCGCGGTTGATGATTCGCGCGAAATACAATCCGTCCTATCCGTACCATGTCACGATGGCCAAGCATGCACCCTTCGTCTCGACGCCGAAGTCGGTCAAGGGTCATGAAACGAGACCGGACGGGCGTGCCATCGCGATCGATACCGGCTACCAGTCCAACTTCCGGTACGGCGCGCAACAGTCCTTTACGCGCAGTTGGCTCATGCCGATGCATCAAACCGACTCGCTCCCCGGCAAATATTCGAACGGGCTCCGGATGAAATGGGGGTTCGAAATCGACCACCATGCGGTCAATACCGTGCCGAAGGAATGTCTCATCCGCATCACCAAGGCGGAAGACGGCGGCATCGGGGGTCGGGGGCCGTGGGAACCGGTGCGGACCGGCTTCACGCCGGGTCAAGAAAACGAGTTTATGCTCAAGTGGCTCAAAGGCGAGCATATTAAAATCAAGGTGTAACCGGAGGCCAATGGTCCAATCGTCAATGGTCAATCGGAGAAAGAGTCTGGTTGGCCATTGACGGTTGCTCTCAGGAATGAGTGATGATTATTGACCTCATGACGTCCAACGGAGGAAACCATGCCTGAAGTCTATAATTGGCAGCTGGGACGCAAGATGTTGTATCCCTACGAGGAACGGCATCCGAAGTGGCAGTTTGCCTTTGTGTTCAACATCAATCGCTGTTTGGCCTGTCAAACCTGTAGCATGGCCGATAAATCGACCTGGCTCTTCTCCAAAGGCCAGGAATACATGTGGTGGAACAACGTGGAGACCAAACCCTACGGCGGGTATCCCCAGTTCTACGACGTGAAGATCACGCAGCTGATCGAACAGGTCAATCCGGGTGGGCAGGTCTGGAACGTCCGGGTCGGACGGAAACACCATGCCCCCTACGGCGTGTTCGAAGGGATGACGATTTTCGATGCCGGGGCCAAGGTGGGCCAGGCCGCGATCGGCTATATTCCGACGGACCAGGAATGGCGGTTCGTCAATATCTATGAAGACACGGCCACCTCGATGCGCGCCCTGGTCGAGGGCATCGACAAGACCGGCTTCTCTCGGGATGAACCCTGGAAAATGACCGGCAGCAGCCTCCCGGAACATGAGACCTTCTTCTTCTATCTCCAACGCATTTGCAATCACTGCACCTATCCCGGTTGCTTGGCGGCCTGCCCGCGCAAGGCGATCTACAAGCGGCCGGAAGACGGGATCGTCCTGATCGACCAGAATCGCTGCCGGGGATATAAGAAATGTGTCGAGCAATGTCCCTATAAAAAACCTATGTATCGGGGGACGACGCGGGTCAGCGAGAAGTGTATCGCCTGTTATCCTCGAATCGAAGGGAAGGATCCGCTCACCGGCGGCGAACCGATGGAAACGCGCTGCATGGCGGCCTGCGTGGGCAAGATCCGGATGCAGAGCCTGGTGCGGATCGGCGAGGATGGGCTCTGGGCCGAAGACCGGTGGCATCCGCTCTACTATGCCATCCGGGTCGAGCAAGTGGCTTTGCCGCTGTATCCGCAGTGGGGGACCGAGCCCAATGGGTACTACATCCCGCCCCGGCATTCCCCCCGTGGCTATGCCCGGCAGATGTTTGGGCCTGGTGTGGACAATGCCATTGAAAAGTATCTGGTGCCGAGTCGGGAACTGTTGGCTGTACTCCAGCTCTGGCGCGCCAGCCAGCAGATCATCTTCCGGTACGATGTCATTCCGGGGCCGAAAGTCTTCGAAACCCAGATTCACGGGAAGCGGTTCGAGATGTACAACGATACGGTGTTGGGCTTCAATAAGTCGGGGAAAGAAGTGGCCCGCATTCAAGTCGAAGAGCCCATCTATATCCGGCCGGCCGAACGGGTGACCTGGCTGTAGCGCGACCTCAGGCGCAAGGCTCACAGGGGGCGACGTCCGTCAAGGGCGTCGCCCCCTGCTGTTCCTAACTGACTTCACTTGCTTGTAGTCGCCTGGGCTTCCATCCGGCTCTGGGAAAAGTCGGTTCGTGTGCTTCGACGAGCTCAGCGCGAACGGAAACCCTCAGCATATTCAATGACCGCTCCGTTCGTCCTGAGGCTCTCGAAGGATGAACGGAGGGGTTTTCCGCAGCCTGCTAGAACTGATTCCAGAGCATCTGATTTGTGACTTCGTGATGGAAGAGGACTTCCGAAGCCTTCACGATCGTCCCGAGCTCCTTCGAAGTTCGATCCGCCACCAATTGCTTGAAGCTCGCATACTTCTTCTTACTGTCGTCGCCGAGAATTGTGGCGATAAATTTCGACTCGTTGAACAGCGCAATCGCATCATTGATGTTGCCTGGAAGGAATCCACCGCGCACGCCGGTTGTCTGGTCCTGTTCCAAACGCTCCCCTTCCAAACCGGTCTTGAGCATGGTGTACAGCACGAGGTACGGGTTCGCATCGGGAGCGACCGAACGCAATTCGATGCGCGCCGTTTTCTCGTTGGCCATCGGGATGCGGATCATGGAGCCGCGATCGATCGCCGAGACCTTGATCTGGTTCGGTGCTTCAAAGTGCGGATCGAGCCGGCGATAGGCATTTACCGAGGGATTGAACACAAGACAGATCTCAGGCGCATGATTCAGCAGCTTGAGGATGAAGTCCCACGCCAGATCGGAGAGGCCGTCTTTCCCCTTCGCATCGTAGAACATATTCTTGCCGTTCTTGCTCAAGGAGAAGTTGGTGTGCATGCCGGACCCGTTGATCCCGACGAACGGCTTCGGGAGGAACGTCGCGGTGTGTCCCATGGAGCGGGCCACTTGACGACAGATCAGCTTGTACAGTTGCACCTGATCGGCTGCGCGCACCGCATCAGCATAGGAAAAGTTCATTTCAAACTGCGAGGGCGCGACTTCCGGATGATCTTTCTCGTTCTTGAAGCCCAACGCCCGCTGGGCTTCCGCCGACTTGTCGATGAACTGGCGAAGCGGATCCATCGGGAGCGAGTGGTAGTACCCGCCGGTTGAGATGAGCTTCAACCCCTGTTCGCGGTACCGTTGCTCGGCGTTCGGCCCTTCCACCAGAAAGCCTTCGATTTCACAGGCGGCATAGGCCGTCATGCCTTCCTTTTTCTTGAGGTGCTCCGTGAATGATTTCAACATGCCACGAAAGTCGCTGTGATATGGCGTCCGATCGCTGTTCAAAACCGACGCGAAGAAAATCACTTTCCCTGCTCCGATCACATCGGCGGGAAAGTAGCGGATAGACGACCAGTCGACGGCAAGGCGCAGGTCCGACTCATGTTGCGGCGTGAATCCCCTGATGGACGATCCATCGAACGTCAGATTTCCCAACGAGCCCAGCAGGAACTTCTTGTCGTAATCGAGCATGTGAAGGCGCCCCTCGATATCTGAGAAGCACAAGGTGACGGCTTTGATGTGCTTTTCCTTTTCTAGCCAGACCGTATATTCCTGTTCAAGATCCTTTGCCCCGGTCTTCTCGGCGCGCTCCGCCGCCTGGACATTCATCTCTTCGAGTTCCTCATACGGAATCTCGAGAAAACTCTTCAGCTCGGCCGCTGTCTTTGAAGTCATGGTTCACCTCACCAGTTCGTAGTATTTAAATAGTTGACATATACGCACACAGCTTACATCGTCCGGATGCTCCTTGGCTTCACGATCATCTCTACCGAGAAGACCACGAAGCGACCATCCGGACGGGAACGAGTCTGGCACACCTTGCTTAGGTATGCAATGTGGATTTGAGGACATGTGGATTTTGAGGAATGAGCAGGATCGATGTTCTTTCGAACTGGACCATGACGCGGCCGCTTCTCGCTGAACCGTTGATCTCTTATAGCAAGGCCCTGGACTCATCAATGGTCAGACCAGCATCACGAATAATGCCGCCCATTGTAATGGCGTTGACAGGATTGTGCCGAGGGATAGTGAGAATTCGCTGGCCATTGCTCATCACCAGGTGCTTGCTCTGACGGACGACCCGAAAGCCGGCTTTCTCGAGCGCGCTTGGCGTCAAGGTGATGAACTCCCGGGAGCTTAGGCAACGCTACACCGCGACTTCTATCTCACGCACGTCTTGTCCCTTGATTTCGTCTTCGACGGCGGCCAAGTACTCGCGGATGGCATCCTGGATATTTTGAATGGCTTCTTGCTCGGTCTCGCCCTGTGACCAACAGCCGGGAAGGCCAGGAACAGAGACGGCGAATCCTTCTTCTGATTTGTGTAAAGCAATTCGATATTTCATTGCTGCCTCTTTACTGTATCTGGCCCCTCTCTGTATCTGGCCCCCCTCTGTCTGGCCAGACCGTTCCAAGCTTGTCGCTCATTTCGAAACAGTGTAGGTAGCCAAGCATTGAAAGTCCAGACTAGAACTTTCCTTGGCGAATGAGGCTCACATTGGGAGTTGTGTGCTGGAGTTCGAGCGCAATTTTGATTTGATGATCCGTAATCCGCTGCCTCAAACTATTCAGGCGGATTCGCAGCTTCTTGTTGCGCCCCATGTCGTGCCTAGTGCCACAGACCGTACCGGTGCTTTTCAAGCTATGTCAACGAGTCATAGCACCTGGACACACCCCTCCACCGAGCGCCTCCGCACAGCGAGCGGGGCCCCACGGCTTGATCCATCCTCCATATCAGCCTACTGCAGAGAGACAGGCAGCCGTGGCTCCCTACGTAGGCGAGTGAGCCGAGTATCATTCGATCCATCCCGCGAGCCGATCTCTGCCGGCGGCTGGGGCGAACAACCGAAGGCCGCGCGTCCTCCAACAGGCGTTGCGCCTGAACCAGCAGGGGCCAGAACGGTTTTCGTAGAAGTGTCTAGCCGAGCTGTCTGAGTGAGGTGGACGGTGCGAGCTCTTTGTGCTAGGCTCGAAAAAGTGGACGCCTTCAACCTACAATGAGAGGTCTGGAGGTGTGAGATGGAACAGGTGCCGCGACAGCAGTATACAAAGGAATTCAGGGAGCAGGCAGTGCGGCTGGTCCTGGAACAGCCGTTGACGATTCCGGAGGCCGCCAGACGCCTGAGCATGTCGGGCAGGACGCTCGAGGGCTGGGTGTGTCGAGCTCGGCAGGGCCAGCTCGCGACGCTGGGCGAGAGCCGACGGCCCGTGACGGAGCTGGAGGCCGAGGTGTCTCGGCTCAAGCGCGATCTCGCTGAAGCGCGGATGGAGCGGGACATCCTAAAAAAAGCCACCGCGTACGTTGCGAAGGCGCAGCTGCCCGGTACGCGCTCATGAGGACGCTGCGTCTCCACTACCCGCTGAGTCTGTTGTGTCGAGTGCTGGAGGTATCCCGAAGCGGCTACTATGCCTGGCAGCATCGGCGGCCGTCGAAACGCGCCCAGGAGAATGTGCGGCTAGAAGTGGCGATCCAAGCTGCCCATGTGCGCACCCGGCACACGTATGGCCCGGAGCGCCTCCAGGCGGAATTGCGTGCGGACGGCTTCCCCGCCGGGATTGGGCGCATCAAGCGGCTACGCAAGAAACTGAGCCTCCGTTGCAAGCAGGTGCGCCGGTTCACGTGTCAAGGGTCATCCAAATTGCCCCAGTTATGGTCATCGAAAATTCCCCACCCCGTTAGGTTGTCGTTGACGCTTCTTCGACCCGCACAAGTCCGGCTTTGAGTTTCTCCTTCAGCCGGTAGGAATGGCCCCGGATGTTGATGGTGATCGCGTGGTGGAGCACCCGATCCAGGATCGCAGTCGCCAGCACCCGGTCGCCAAACACCTCGCCCCAAGCCCCGAAACTCTGGTTACTGGTCAAAATCATCGGCCCCTTCTCATAGCGGCGTGAGATGAGCTGAAAGAACAAGTTGGCCCCGGTGCGGTCAATGGGCAGATAGCCGATCTCATCAATGATCAGCAACCGGGGAATGGTATAGAGCTTCAGCTTGTCCTCCAGCCGATTCTCCGTGAGCGCCCGAGTCAGCGTAGCGATCATGGCGGCGGCTGTCGTGAACAACACCCGATAGCCCTGGGCAATGGCTTGCAGCCCTAGCCCGATGGCCAGGTGGCTTTTGCCCACACCGGGCGGCCCCAAGATCACGACATTCTCGCCGTGCTCGATGAAGTGGCAGGTCGCCACCTGCTGAATCTGCTTCTTATCCAACGAAGGCTGGTAGCTGAAGTCGAAGACCTCCAGACTCTTGACGAATGGAAATCGCGCCAAACTCGTCCGCATCGCAATGTTCTTCGCGGTCTTGGACGCGACTTCTTCGCCGAGCACCTGGTCGAGGAAGTCGGCATAGGGCAGCTCCTTGACGGCCGCTTCTTGTAAGAGGGCCTCCAGCCGCTCCCGACTCTTCAAGAGCCGTAGGCGCGTGAGTTGGTCACGGAGCCGTTCCAGTTGCGCCGCGTTCATGGCCGCCCCTCCTGCGACGCCGTGCGCTCACACACCGCCTCGTACCAGGCCAGATCCCGCACTTCGACCTCCGGCAAGGCATCGGGGCGAGGGGACCGATCGCTCACCGTGGACCGACGGTGGCGGGCGAGACGCGCACTGGCTCCAGGGCCGTGCTCGGGCTGGATTCGGAATTGGTGCTGGCCCGGGAGCACCGGGTGCGTCGCGATCTCTTGGTCACGGTGAAAGATGTGGACCGTGTCCCCCCGTCGTTGCACTTCAACCCGCTGACCAATGAGCCGGAAGGGCACGGAGTAGCGGTTCGTCGCCAGGCTGACCAAATAGTCCTCGGCCACGATCCGTGAGACGCGCGCCTCCTGCTGGAAGGCGCGCTGGTCCGCCAGCGGGACCAGGTGGTTGCGTTCTCGCGCAAACCGGACGAGTGGCTCCTCATGCGTCGTGCCATGGATGCGGCGGTCGGCAATTGTCGCGGTCCATTCGTCAAGTTGGGTTTGAAAGTCCACCAGATCGACAAACGTTCGTCCCGGCAGAAAGTTCCGTTTCAGATATTTCACGCCGGATTCGACCTTACCCTTGGTCTGGGCCCGATAGGGCCGACACACGCGCGGCTCAAAGCCCCAATAGTCGGCGAAGGCTTTGAAGGTGGGATTCCAGAGCCGCCGCCCCGTCTCATCCGCATAACAGACGGTTCGCGGTCGGTCATACAGATGCTCTCGCGTGTGGCCACCGAAATGCGCAAAAGCCCGTTCATGGGCCTCGAGAAACTGCGCCAGCCGCTCATCGGCACAGGCGTAATAGAACCCACGTCGGCTGAACCCCAACGTCAACACGAACACGTGCACCACCGTCGGGCCGGCGCGGAAGGGCACGGTGGCTTGGCCCCAATCAATCTGACTCTGCTGGCCCGGCGGTGTCTCAAAGCGGAGGAGGGCCCGCTCCGCCTGCAGCTGACCCTCACGCAGCGGCGCCACCCCTCGCTTCACCGTCTCATAACTGCCGATGTACTCGTGGCTCGCTCGCAGTTCCTGATAGAGAATCCGCGCCGAATAATTAACCTGCGACGCACGGGTCCGCACAAAGTCGGCATGGGCGGTCAGCAGCGTCTCCGTCATCGCCGCTCGGCGATAGGGTTGCCACGTCGTCTGCTGCAGACTGCGCCGCACGGTCTTCCGATCCAGGTCCAACCGCCGCGCAATCCCTGAAATGGATCCCCGCTCTTCATGACGCAACCGTCGAATCTCCGCCCACCGCTCTTGATCCACCATACATACCTCCCGAGTGTGGTCTACCTGGGACGGTATGATCGTTGTCTCCTTGCTATCGTCAAGTTCCATCACATCCCTCCTTCGGTGAGAGGGTGGGGAGAATTCATTGACCACATCTGGGGATTATTGCATGACCGCTGACATTCACGACCACGACGGATTCGGAGCACGCGCTGCCGGTGGCGGAGAATGTCTTGGCCCAAACGTTTGTCGCCACGCGCCCGAACGAGACCTGGGTCACCGATATCACATATATCCCCACGGCAGAAGGGTGGTTGTATGTGGCGGGGATCAAAGATCTGTATACCTGTGAGGTAGTCGGGCATGCGATGGAGGGCCGCATGACGACGGACTTGGTAAGGCAGGCGCTGGTCATGGCACTGGGGGCGAAACGTCCGCGCCCGGGACTGATCCACCACTCCGATCGTGGCTCGCAGTATTGTGCCCAGGACTATCAGGATCAGCTGCGGCAGTTCGGCCTGATCCCGTCCATGAGTCGGAAGGGGAACTGCTATGACAACGCCCCGATGGAGAGTTTCTGGGGGACGCTGAAGAATGAACTGGTGCATCATCGTCGCTACGAAACCCGTGAGCAGGCTCGGCGCGAGATCACGGAGTATATCGAGCTATTCTCTAACCGGCAGCGGCGACATTCTCGACTCGGGAATTGCTCGCCCGCGGCATTTGCCCAGCAGTGGGCCCGTCAGCAGTCGGCGGCGTGAGGCTGCGACTCATGGCGTCCACTCTTGACAACCGGGGTCACTTAGCGATGCAGGGCGCCACCGCGGCGGATTAGTTGAGCGGATGTCTCCATCGCAGGGCTGAAAACCGCGCGTAGTCGCGGTCTGTCGTAATCCACTCCGCGCCGGTCTCAATGGCAAGAGCAGCCAAGTACGCATCAGCGACGAGGTTGCCCTTCGCGTTCACCTCACGGCATAAGCGTTGGAAGATGTCCCAATGCCGTTCGCCTGGCGCCAATGTCACCGCGTTGGGATGGTCACGTACTGACGCGACAAACTCCATCGCAATGGCAAGCGGAGTCGGATCGCCGAAGATTCGCGGATGGGTCACAACTCGCAGGAACCCGCTCAGCACCAGATCGGAAATTCCGAAAGCCGCATCCGATCTGAGGATCTGGTTCAACCAATCGCGGTAATCCGAATGGCGGGTTGAGTCTTGCCGGTGCGCATAGACCAGCACATTGACATCGGGCAGGATCAACGGCTTGATTCCATCACGTCAAGCAGAGAGGCGGTATCGTCGAGATCCACTCCGGGAAGCGGTCCTTGCTTTCCATACGTAGGCAGCGTCGCGTGCGATGCGCGGCGGTGGTGGCGCCGCCTTGCCAGTCCCTCGCGTAGCGTTTCCTCGATGAAAGCGGTCACTGTCGAGTGGGTCGCAGTCGCAAGCTTCTTGATCTGGATCATGAGGTCATCGGGCAAATTGATCGTCGTCCGCATGCATCAAATCATACTGACCAAGCATATTGATGTCAATCGATAGGCAGGATGGATTCACCCTCATATTGCTCTTGGCGTTCCCGCGCGAGCCGATACCCGCCGCTTGTCCCACCCGCAAGAACTTCTTTGACAGTGGCTCGGACAAACAACCGAAAGCCCGCGAGTCCTCCAACAGGCGTTGAGCCTGACCGACAAAGACTGAGAATTGGCTTTGCCAAACAATGACTCCCGACCTCATTTTATCTCACTCGAGGGGCAGCCCCTCATCGTGGATGAAGCACCGTCACCATCATGTCCGTGATGGTGACGTTCGTAGCACACTGACTCCCGATCTCATTTTGTGGTTTCATTCAGCCCTGATTCCGCAGTTAAAAACCAAGACGCATTCACAAGTTACGGTCAATCCAAATGAATTCTTGTACTACCACCAAGACAGCATTCACTATGTTCAACTGCGGCGCAGTTCAGAACTGGCAACTCAAGACATTAATTATCAGTATGGTTCTGGAACCGGCTTTTTGGATTCGGTTGCTACTGCGGAGTCCGGGTTCAGTGGAAAGGTTGGGCAGCGATAAAGCCGCTGCCCAACCTACCCGACTACCGTGCTCACTCGATGACGATGACCGGGAAAACAATCTTGCCGAGGAGGGTGATGTTGTAACTGACACGGTAGATCCAGGCGTCCGTGTCACGAACGGCCACATCGACGCGGATACCGCTGAAAATTTGGGTGACTGGTTGGTTAGACAGGGCATCTGTCCCACTCCCGAACGGGGCAGGACGCCACGTGTCCACAGCGAAGCCGGAGTTTACCGAGTGACCCTGGTTGAAGATCGAACTGAGGGAGGCAAACGGTGCCCACTCTTCCAGCGAAAACCCAACATAATGGTTTATCGAGGCCGGCGGTCTCGGGATTCCAAAGCGGCTGATCGCCCAATTCAAGGGGCCCGAATTATTGGGTCCCGCCATGTCCGGCTGAAAGGACAGGGTTTCTCCGAGCCACTGCCCAGTGCTGTTTCCTTTGAGGTCGGCCAATACAACGCCGGATAGGACCAGCAACCATTTCTGATCATGTATGCTCGCGGGCGAACGTTCTCCCACTGCGAGAGCGGCCGGGGTGATGAGCCAATTCTGACCAGCGAAGTTTGTGATTGTTTTCATAGAGGTTCTCCTTTTTCAGTTTGATGCCCTAACTATCAAGTGAACCGCTCATCCGCCTGGGATGAGCACACGGCATATCTCGTGCTGAATCGTCTCTGCAACCTACCAGAAACATCCGCAATCTCTGTCCCTTGTTCGCCTGCGTCAGGATGTCGTGGGCCGAGATAGACGGCGAAGCACGGCCGTCTATCCAGATATTGTTCCTGGGTATATCCAGGGATCAACGCCCCAAAGGCGGAGGAAGTAAAAGGGAATAAGTCCATTGTTCCATAGTGCGGTTCCACCTCTCGTGCCGTGTGGTCACTATGCGAGGATCAGACCTTGCCATGTGCATTCCTCGTCTCCCTCTGCTTATTGGCATGCACACAGCAAGATGTGACCTCAATTCATTAATGACCCCGATTCCTTCACGCTTCCCAGCTAACGGAGTCTTCATAGCTGAAGCTCAACTCCGCTTGCCACCACAATGGGCAGTTACTCCCTCGTGACTTTAATACGTCCAATTTTCACTTTGGCCGGTTTGCCGGCCTTCTCAATCATCTCCCTCCTCTCCCTTCCTGGAGGTGCTTGTGGACCCGTTTTCACGAACGTCACCTTCACGTCCCCAGTCCATCTCCCGGCATTTTTCAGTTTCGCTTCGACGTCGGACAAGTCAAAGGCATAGGACCCTTGCGTTGGTTTCCCTGCCCGCTCCGTCTCGCTCTTTGGTGACAGGCCAAAGAAGGAGATATTTCCCACATAGTAGGCGCTCTGATAATTAGGCGCTTCACCTTCAGGCAAGTTGACGTACACCTCATAATGTCCGATAGGGATATCCTCGATCTCGACGTCTTCAAGGTGGAGCACGAGTCCGCCCTTGACCACCTCCCGTTTTTCCTCTGGAAGTTTCAATTGGACCGATACAGGCTCATCCTTGAGCATGAGATGACTCGTGTCCTTTTCGGTAAGGAGCCTTGGTTGGCCGACCTGACTGGATGCTTTCTCCTGCCCACGAATCTTGTGTTGTTCTGGAGGGTCGTTATAGCGGTAATTCAATTGGGTCACCGTATTGAGTATGTCGGCGCCTGTCAATGTCACCTGAGTTCCATTTTCATCGAAAAAGGTAAAGGAGGCAGTCAGCCATGGATCGCCCTGCCCTGGGGTGGGATTGCTCCGCCCATTCCCTTGGGCGAGCCAGACTTCCCATAGACGATCAATGTTGGTGTGATGGAGCCAGAACACCGGATCACGGGCTGCAAACTCGAAGCTGCCCATCCAGCCGCCGATGTTGACGTGCACAGCGTCGTGCGGGGTACTCTCGAATTGACTATGGGGACCCAGACCATGACCGGGACCGGATCGCTGGCCGCCAAAACTCAGACTACTACCGGCCGGAGAGCTGAAGTTGATACGGGACAAGGCAGAGAGTTGCACCGCTGATGAGGGGAGGAGTCCTCCGGCATTCATCACGGAACTTCTGTCCGTCACGAACAGATGGTTGCTCGAAGAGTTTGCCGGCTCTCGATAGGGCAGTGGAATTTGGCGTGCATTGGGATCGCCTGCGTCACTGTAGTCCCAGTAGGGAAGCGCCAATTCTGGATTACCAGAGGCCTTCCGCAGGATACGCTCGAAATAATAGAGATACATGCGGTGCCACGCGAGGAAATACCAGCTTCCATGCTGGCAGGAGTTCCATGCCTCTAGCGTCTGAGCGTCGAAGGTTCCATGAATGTTGGCCTGATAGATCCAGCTGGTTGGATCTGTCTCCGGCCGGCTCTGCATCACTTCAATGCCGTGGCGCAGAGCGTTGAGGTCCGTATCCGTGAAAGTCTTGATATTACGTCGGGTCGCTACCCCACAGGAAGGACATGGCCACCAGCGATGGTACATGGCCAGATCGGTCCCGCCGGCGAAACAATCGATGCGATTCGCACCCCAACTAACGCAGTCAGGTGCCTCCAGAATAGTGCCTCCGAGACTTTCCCAGCCGCCCCACTGGCTCCCATCCCACCAGCGATGGTGCATGGCAAGATCGGTCCCGCGCGCGAAGCAATCGATGCGATTCGCACCCCAACTGACACACTCGGGCGCCTCCAGAATGACACCGCCCAGGCTTTCCCAGCCGCCCCATTGGCTCCCATCCCACCACCGATGGTACATGGCAAGATCGGTCCCGCGCGCGAAACAATCGATACGATTCGCACCCCAACTAACACAGTCCGGCGCCTCCAAAATGACACCGCCCAGGCTTTCCCAGCCGCCCCATTGGCTCCCGTCCCACCAGCGGTGGTACATGGCGCTGTCCGTTCCCCGGGCGAAGCAATCAATGCGGTCTGAGCTCCAACTGACACAATTCGGTTCTTCCGGTATAGTTCCTCCCAAATTCTCCCATCCACCCCATTGGGCTCTCGCACTCGTTGGATCACTCAAAATTCCTAGCACGCACATCAATAGAAGAAAGACGATCATAGTCCAAGAACTAGACCTCATGTTATGTGTGCTCATAGTTGTCCTTTCCTCAGCAGGATGAAATGTTCTGAGGGTTTCATCGGTTCACCGCTGTCGTCGAATTCCGCGCGAGCGTTCGAATGGCTTCGATGCCGGGTAAGAAGAAGTAGGCACCGCCGCGCACCTGTACGAACCGGTGCATGCCGGCATAGCGGCAGCGGATCGGTTCGCCTTGGACGGTGAACTGTCCTGTTCGACCATCCTGGACGCCGATCAAGGGATCGGGATCTTCGTACAAATTCCCGAACTTTGGATTGTTGGCCCAGAGGCTCTGCACAAATTCAAACTGGCGGCCGATGGAGGCGTTCAGACAGAGAAAATGAAGTCCGCGCTCCACCCCATTGTCGACGGCGCGCATGATGCCCTTGGGATCCATATTCTCGACCAGCGGCGGTCCATAGGCCCTGGAACGCCGGATGATGCGATGCTGATTAGCCAGTCCCAAAGCCCGTGCTGGATCATCACCCAGTGAGTCGCGCGGATTGGTTCGGCGGATGTGCGCCCCGATGGGACAACGTATGCCATGGGGATCGGGATGATCTCGGTCGCTCGCGTAGAGAAATCGATCGTGCGTCCGTGCCTCAGGATTGGGATGATCCGGGGACAGGACCAGGGGGGTGCCATCAGGCCAGCGCCCGACCATTTTCGCCGCCAGCTTGATCGCTGCGTCTGCTTCACTGTCTGAGCATGCAGCGACATAGTTCCAGAATTGCTTGACGTCCTGCCGCATCTGCCGGAACACGAGAAACGTGCCGTTCCTCCCGAAACCCAGGCCCTGGGCATCAGTAGGCCCCTCCGGCATTTCGCCGTATGAGTTGGCGTACCCGAGCAGCACTTCTCCTGGCGCAATGCGGTTCCCCTCCGCCGGAGTCACATGCGGATCGCGCGGAGGCATCCCCGCCACATGCGGCTGGCCGATTCCGTCCCTGAAACCGAAATGTTCCTTCGGCCCGACTGCTCGTCCGTCGGCCTCACGCTCAGGGCCGGCAAGAAATACCGTGTCGAGCCGTTTGAGTTCACGGAGCCCCTGATCCGTTCCACGAGGTAACAGCTGCTCGATCCGCTCGCGCAGCATGTGCGCATCCTGCGCGTATACCATCAGCATCACGTGCAGCCTCGGGTCCGGCCGCGGATGGTCGTCGGTCCGCATCGAATCGCGTCCGGCCCCCCATTCCCAGTTGACGGCGCGGCTCTCGCCACGGTCACCCAACAATCGTTCCCGCTGCAGGGTGGCCATCCCCTCTCGGAATTCACGGGGAAATTGATTCAGCACCTCCGCCGCCAGGCCCAACACGCTCAACCCCTGGCTGGTGAAGGCCACATGCACCGCGCTCATGCGCCTGGGATGATCGAGGTCGGGCCGACTGACCTGCTCGATCTGTTCGACCAAACCGGCGAGCCATGCGCGGGCACGTTCATGGTCCGTCACCTGGCACAGGACGAAGATCGCCGACGGCAGCTCCACATAGTCGTGCTGTACCAATCCTTGAATGTCGTGATACTCCAGCCGAGGTTCGTTGGACGGAATCATCTTCGACCTCTCATCACATGTGCACCGTTACAGACACCGCAACCAAGCCGCTTGCGCTTCGCCGGTCAGCGGCAGGAACAACCCCTGCGCAATGTCGGTATTGCCGTTCACGTTGGTGACACTGAGCCGGGGATAGGCGCTATACCACACCTGAGTCGGAACTTGATGGTCTCTGGTCCACCGCTTGAACTCCTGCTCTCGTCGCGCGCCGCCTTCAGATACCCGCACCGTCGGCAGCCGGGAAAACCAAGGCAAGAATCGGAGGACGAGCATCGTGAGGCGCACCAGTCCAGTCACCGTGTGGAACCGGACCCGCGGGAAAAAGGTCGTATTGCACCAGATACCGGTGAGTCCGTCCGACGCCTGGTCGATGAAATCGCCCAGATAACTTTCCCAACTGAAATCGTAATTACTGAAGAAGAGCAGCCTCCGATTATTGTCGATCAAGACCCAGCGGGCAAAATGGATCGTTGAGAGCCCTGTCAAGGTGCCACGCACGAACAGCGCGCGGGCCAGAAAGTTGGTGATCGCCAACAGGCCGCGCAAGAGCGCAAGCCTGACCATGCCGGGCTTGATGTTCGCCACATGCGTCATTTGGTTTTGCACCAAGGGGCCACGGTCTTCGAGTTCCGTCACGATCCGGAGACGGACGTCGCTCCGGTCGGCCACATAGGGGTCGATCGACCCATCCACCTGCTTCGGAGGCCCTTCCCGTTGCAATATTCGTTGCTCACGCCCATGCTCGATCCGATCGAGCAGGTTCACCAGGGCGGCGAAGAGCGCGAATGCCGCGATTGGGGTCGACAACGTGAAGAGCACGCGAGCCGGAATCTGATCGAAGAAGTGCGTCCCGATTCCATACAGAATCCCCAACAGAATCAGTCCTGCGAGGGGAACCAGGAGAAGCGTTCTTGTCGCGATATCAGGCGGCAGTCCGCTTGAAGGCGCCGATCTCCACCCGCTTCGGCCTGTCGCCTCACGTAATCGCTCAACGATGGTGGCCGGAGCTGCCGACCCAGTGGCATGAATCCGATCGAGCTCCAGTTCCAACCACAGACGGAGTTCCTCTTCGCTCTGATCGTCGACCGTTAGGATCTGTTGAGTCGACCGCCCGGGATGTCCTCGATAAAAAGCCGCCTCCTGTCGTATATGCGTCGATAAGTAGACTTGCAGCGACTCACTCCCAGGCGGAGGGTCGCAAAAGGAGTAGATCGTGCGCAGGGCCGGCTCGGCAACCAGGACCAGTTCATTCAGGTGCTCCTCGAATGGGCCGTCATAGTCGGTCGAGAAGACCAGGCTGGCCGCAATGGGTCCGCCCGCTGCATCGCGTGCCGGCTCAAGGAGCACCCAACGAAGGAAATGCACCGTCGTCAGCCGGCCAAACTCGATGAAATTGGGGCCAGATTGAATGGCTCGCGATGGAGGGAGATCGTCGCGAACTTTTTCCAGTTTGACGCTGCCGGCTCCTGGCTCACCCGGATTGATAATGTTCTGGCCGACGGCATTCAACAGCGCTCGAAGCCCTTCAATCTTCTCATCCGGTACCGGCACGATCACCGTCAACGCGTGTTGTTCAACCATGTCATTCACCAATTTCCAGCAGGATGCGCAAAAAGGCCGTCCAGCAAGGCCGCAGCGAGCGAAGCGGCGAGGCGTACGCTTCGGTACGTTGAGCCTCTGAGCGACGCGAGAACGCCGCTGGCGGGCTTTTTCCGCATCCTGCCACGCTCGATCAATTCGCCACCGTGAGAAGCAACCGATCCGGAAATGGGCCATCCCAGGCGATGCGTCCGTCCCATCCGCAGGCTCGGGATACCTTGCCAAGTCGCAGCACGGCAGCCGCCAGCAGTGGGATCTGCACGCCGTTGATGTAGCGACCCTGGCAGGCATGGAGGCCTGAACTAAAGTGCAGATACTCTGTCGGATTCCTGTCGGTCCGAAATTCCCCGGGTTCGTGAAACACCGCTGGGTCGAACATCCCGGAGAACGTACCGAAGACGACGATCTTGCCCTTCGGTAGTCGGCGCTCGCGCGGGCTGTCGCGACCGACGGTGGCTCCTTCCTGGCTGTATCGGGTCACGAACGGATTATGCGGATTGAATCGCAAGGCTTCGAACACATACCGCGCCACAGTCGCCTCGTCGCCGGCTAATGCTGCCTCACGAGCAGCGGCCCATGAGGCGGGACGTCGCAACAGTTCGTCGATGGCCCGAACCGCGGACGCGCTGGTCGTGTCGAGTGCCCCGATAATCAGGCCGGAGATATTCCGGCGCACCGCGTCGTCGTCCAGCCATTCCATGCCTGGTTCGCGCTGTCGACGCAGCATGCGGGTGAGCACGTCATCAGGCACGTCCTGACGGCCGGAGGCGATCTCGTCCTTGCGCCGAGCGATCCATCCGAGGAGATAGGGCCGGAGTTGTTCGAACGATTCCTCAGCCTGGCGCGCGGTCTCTGGACAGTCGAGGGGATTCAGGAACAAATCGTTGAACAGGGTCCGCATCCAGCGCAGCATCACTGCATCATCCGGCCCGGGCACGCCAAAATACTCACCGAGCACGCGCAGCGGCACGATGCGGGTCAGTCCGCCGACCACGTCCAGCCACCCCTGTCGGCGCGCGCGTTCCATGCATTCCTCGGCCCTGGTCGAGACAATGGCGCGGATGCGCTCGAGATCCGTGCGATACATGACGTCGTTCAAGAGGTCCTTTTCACGGTCATGTTGTGGGGAACGGTCCATGCTCAAGACAAAGGGGCCGTTGTCGCGATTCGTGCGCTCCGCGTTGATCTCGGCAATCGTGAACTCTGTGTCATGCGCCAGCCCGTCCACCACATCGGCGTGCCGACTGACAATCACCAGTTTGCCCAGCTCCAGCACCGGCGCCCATCGTCTCAAGATCGCGTTGAACAGGCGAAACACCCACGGCGCGGTCAGCCACGATCGAATGGTGTCACTGCGGGGGATGAGGCAGGAGCGCCAGGTGGAGGGTAGCCGGGGCTTCTGATTCATGCGGACAAGAGGACTCTCTGTCATAGCATTCACTCCGCAGGACTTCAGGTCTCGATAGATCGACCTCACCAGGCCATGGAACAAACTTACTGTCCTGGTCAATGCGAGCAGTTGCCTTCTACTTATGCAAGAATGCCACCGTTACGAGATGAGGGACTGCACAAGTAGCCGGCGTTCCAATACCCTTGGAGAATGCGGACGATGCGCATTGGCAGTTCTTCGTAGTGAGCCACTGCACTCTTATTCCTACACCCACAGGTATCGAAAGCGATACAGTGCCGTATCCATTGCGATACAGTGTCGCTCGACTAAAAATGTAGACTGGGTAGAGCTGAAGGAATCTTCTGGCAGGACGGGGTTCCGTGGGATTTGAGTCACAGCTCCAGCGCTCACCGGGGTTCTAGCCCGCAATATTCATGAGTGTTTCTACTGCAACCGCCGATACGCGGCTGCGACGAGCCTGGCCGCGGTTTGTCTGCGGCCTAGCGGGCAGGCTCGCCCCTCAAGGCCTCAACATACTGTTTCAAGTATGCCTCGGCCTCTCGGGGCTCCGCGTGCCCGTCTCGCCAGGCGTCTTGTCGGTTTCGTCACGAACCATCATGAATAATGCGGACTATGGGTTGGTTTTTCGTTTTCGGATAGATTTGAATCTATTTGGATTCACCTCTTGAATCCATTTCGATACATCGCACGGGGATCGTGAGAGAAGCGTCCTCTTTATGGAGATAGGTCCGACATATGTAGAACATTGAAATTGTTAATAATACGTATTGCCTGATGGAATCGGCATTCCGCGTCCCTCCTGGCATCTTGTTTGCTGCCCAATCAATTGCCAGCGGGGTGCATCAAGGGAGGGCCCTCAAAAATTCGTCGGCCATCAGCTTGATTCCTTCAACATCCAGATGAAGGAGAGAGCATTGGTACGCACAGAGGAATATGTCATCCCATTTCATCCCGTGGCCTCAATTCATCCCGGGGATTAGAGTAGAGTGCTGAACCGACTTGCAGGATACAAGGGCTGAACCGGCTGAGTGCGCTGTGCTAGACGCTCTGCCGCTCATTGTTCCATTTTATGCATTTGTACTAAGCGGCTGTTCAAACAACCTGCCGTGGGGCAATTCAGTGTCCAATATGAACGCTCCGGTCGAACTTATCGTCAAGCTCGCTCCGGCTGCAGTGGAGCCGGGAAGCCCTGGACATCGTGCAGTTCAAGCCTGCGTGACTCGGGCTGGTGTTTCGATAAAGCCTCTTCACCAGTCAACCTCGGAATCAGAATTAGCCACATATTTCATAGCCCACGTTGATCCGGCAAAGATCGAAAATATTGTCGAACAATTGCTTGCCTGCGAAGGCGTTGACAGTGCCTACGCAAAGCCTCGTGGTAAACCACCTGGATAAAACAGCCGAAAGGAGGAATCGAACATGCCACAAGTCATCCGCATCTCGTCCCAAGGAAGAGGCGACAGTCCCGAGTTGGTCGTACTCGTCAAGCGTGAGGCAGGTCTACGTGCGGGTGGAGCGGATGTCGCTTCGGTAACCGGGGCGGACACCACCGCGCTCTCATCCCTGCTTTCGTCCCATGACGCGGTAATGCATCCCATGTTCGGCCTCAGTGAGGATCGCACCCGTGCTCATGTCGAGACCCTGGTGGAATCTCTCCAAGGAGATGCCACGCCGGACACCCAACCTGTTCTCGATCTTCCGATGTTCTACCGAATTGCGGCAGCGGAGGACAAACTAGACCGCCTCGCTGACCAACTTCTGGCTCATGACTTGGTTGAAGCCGCATATGTAAAACCGGCCGGGGCGCCGCCGACTGTCGCGGAAGCGCAACGAATTCAAAGTTTGAATGACATGCAACCGGATGCGGCCGATGCACCGCCGGCCACGCCCGATTTTGTTGCCAACCAGGGTTATCTCGCGGTTGCGCCAGGTGGCATTGATGCGACATTCGCCGGGACCATCCCTGGTGGAGGCGGTTCAGGAGTCAAGATAATCGACTGTGAATGGGCATGGCGATTCACTCACGAGGATCTCTTGCAGAATCAGGGTGGCGTAGTGGCGGGCACCAGCATGGGGAATACCGACCACGGGACCGCCGTCCTCGGTGTCATCAGCGGCGATCGCAACTCAATCGGGATAACCGGTATTACCCCGGATGCAACAATCAGCGCATCCTCTTTCAGCGATCAATCAAGCGCGCAAGCGATTAAGGCCGCCGCCGACAAGCTGGGAGCAGGCGACATCATTTTGCTGGAAATCCACCGCGCCGGCCCCAGAACGCCGAACCCCGAGCAGGGGCAACTGGGATATATCGCCATCGAGTGGTGGCCGGACGATTTCGCGGCCATTCGTTATGCGGTGTTGAAGGGCATCATCGTCGTGGAGGCTGCGGGCAACGGTTTCCAGGATCTCGACGATCCGATCTACAACACCCGACCCACTGGCTTCCCGACGAGTTGGACAAACCCATTTAACACAAACAATCCATCGTCGGGTGCGGTTATCGTGGGAGCGGGAGCGCCGCCGACGGGAACACACGGCCGTGATCACGGACCGGACCGTTCTCGCCTCGACTTCTCGAATTACGGCGCTCGCGTGGATGTCCAGGGCTGGGGCCGGGAGGTTACGACGACCGGGTATGGTGATCTCCAGGGCGGCTCGAACCAGGATCTTTGGTACACAAACCAGTTTAACGGCACATCCAGTGCGTCACCGGTGGTAGTCGGGGCTCTTGCCGCCACACAAGGCGTACTTCGGGCACGAGGGCATCGGCGTCTGAACTCACCAAGTGCCAGGTTGCTGGTCCGTGCATGCGGTTCGCCGCAGCAGGATGCGCCCGGCCGGCCGGCGAGCCAGCGCATCGGCATGCGACCGAACTTACGTGAACTGATCCCCGAAGCGGCGCGATATCAGTCCCGCAGCGCGGATTACAATGGTGATCGTCGGGCCGAGATCCTGATCACCAGTCCATGGGGAATGGGAATCCTGGAACAGGCAGGCTCTTCGATGAACGCGCCGACCATGGCCCCTAATGGGACGCGCTTCGGTGGCTGGCTGCTCAACACAGCCGACAACCATTTCGGGCCTGCTGGAGACTATGATGGCGACGGACAGGCGGAAATCCTTGTGGCGAGTCCCTGGGGTATTGGTGTGCTGAAGCAGTCTGGTGCGACCATGGCTGCGCCGATGATGGCCCCCAACGGCACACGCTTCGGCGGTTGGTTGCTCAATACGGGAGATAACTCTTTTGGTCCAGCAGGGGATTTCGACGGAGACGGCAAGGCTGAACTCCTGATTGCGAGTCCCTGGGGCCTTGGAGTACTGAAGCTAGCCGGAACCACGCTCAACGCGCCGATGATGGCCCCCAACGGCACGCGCTTCGGCGGCTGGTTGCTCAATACGGGAGATAATTCTTTCGGCCCTGTCGGCGATTTTGACGGCGACGGCCAGGCCGAGATCCTCGCAACCAGTCCGTGGGGGATCGGAGTCATGAAGCTATCCGGAAGCACAATGACAATGGCAATGATGGCCCCCAACGGCACGCGCTTCGGCGGCTGGTTGCTCAATACGGGAGACAATTCTTTCGGCCCCGTCGGCGATTTTGACGGCGACGGGCGCATCGAGATCGTGGTCACCAGCCCTTGGGGTATCGGCATTTTGAAATTGTCAGGCGGCAGTTTCTCGGTTCCGATGATGGCTCCCAACGGTACGCGGTTCGGCGGATGGTTACTCAACACAGCAGACAACTCATTCGGCCGCGCCGGCGACTTCGATGGTGATCACCATGCTGAGATCCTGGTCACGAGTCCGTGGGGCGTTGGCATCCTCAAGTTGATGGGCAACAACCTGACGGCGCCCATGATGGCGGCAAATGGCACACGTTTCGGCGGATGGCTGCTGAACACTGGGGATAACCGGCTCGCAACCTGCGCTGATTACGACGCAGATCTTCGCGCCGAGATCCTCGTCACGAGTCCGTGGGGCGTCGGCATCCTCGAGCAGGCTGGAGCAACAATGGCCGCCCCCACCATGGCGCCCAATGGCACGCGTTTTGGTGGTTGGCTGTTGAACACGATTGATAACGACTTCGGCCACGGTGTCTAAACTAGCCTTGAGCGGCAGACTTCGGCCTGCCGCTCAAGGCATCGTTCTAAGGATCGGAGTCAAGGAATCGAGATCAAGTCTTGTCTGTGCATACCGGTGAGCATTGACAGGATTTCTTCTTCACCGCCTCAAGTAGCAACTCAGGGTGAGTGTAAACCAAAAGAGAATATAGGGAGTCGGTCTTGCCAGCCCCCATTGAGCTTGGCTCTGACCCCGTTCTATTTCTCCCACCGCACTCTTATCACTGCACCAGGTATCGAAAACGATACACTCCGCTATCCATTGCGATACAGCATCGCTCGCCTAGAGATGTGTGCTGGATAGATCTGAAGGGTTCTTTTGGCAAGACAGGATTCCGTCGGATGTGAGTCACACCGCCACGGCTCACCTGGGTTCTATGCTGTGGTTTTTCGTTCTCGGATGGAACTGCGCAGCCGATCGATCCCCTCACGGCAATAGCCGAGCGGCAACCACCGGCAACGGCCGCAGATGGAAGGCAGGTCGTCGCCGCTCATCGACCTGCTGATCCGCCCGAGAATCTCTTGCCAAGCAAGATGATCCCCTGCTTTCAGACCAAGCCTCCCAAGGACGACCCGATCCTGATTAATCATGTCCGATTCCGACGGGTCGCCGTTGAGCGTACAACCGGAGGACCCTTGTTGATGCGGGCAGGCGGCACACACTGCATCGGGAGATGCCACGACTTGGACAGTGACTTCGGGCTGATGACACAGAGTCTGATGAATCGCCGCCATATTGGCGACAAAACCCGGGCTGTAGCCTTGCCCACGAAACCCTTGCAGACAGAGGAGGGTATGGCCTCGAAGATGGATTGGAGTGGAGGACCCGGCGTATATTTTTAGATCGGCCATCGCGGAAGTTCCATCGCCATTGTGTCACCACCTAGCCAGACGATGCAAATACAGGATGCCAGCGAGAACAGCAGGAGGGAACGGGAATTGGGCGTGCCATGGCCTGTGGTGTAGCTCGCAGAGATGCACGAAACAAGACTTGACCCGATTGGGATTCGTTCCATTTCCACTGATCCTATACCTAACTTGAATCTATTTTGATTCACCTCTTGCATCCATTTCGATACATCGCGGGGGATTGTGTGAGAAGCGTCCCCTTATGGAGATAGATCCGACATACGTAGAACATTGAAATTGTTAATAATGCGTATTGCCAGATGGATCGGCATTCCAAGTCCATGCTGGCATCTCGTTTGCTGTTCAACGAATTGGTAGGGCGGGTGCATTAGGGGAGGCCCCTCAAAACCGCGTCGGGCATCAGCGTGATTCGGTCAACATCCAGATGAAGGAGAGAGCATTGGTACACACAGAACAAGATGTGATCCCATTTCATCTCAGGGATCAGCGAGGAGATCTGAAACCAACATGCATGATACAAGGTCTGACCCCGAGTTACTGACTTAGCGCACGTTAAGGAGGTCGATTTATGCGGTACGTCGACTATGCGCTCAACCTCCAAAGTCCTCCACAGGATTGGGGCGATTTTCTTCAACATAGTTTTATCTGCCATCGGTGTGAAAAGACGTTCTCATCGGTTAGTGATGAGTTGTATTTTTTTCCGGACGAGGATGCGCTATATCATCGCCATCAGGACAATACATTCTACCGCGCATTTACTATTCAAAAAGACGGTGAGATCCAGATCGGAGCATTCGACTCCGTAGAGGAAAATGTCATTCAACAGTACGCATTCTCGCTGGATGGGAAGGGTGGGACTGTACCGGCCGGCGACGTCAATTCGTTAAAAGCAAGCAGCAAGAAATTTTTTGATTCCATGAAGCAACAGAAGCGCAAGATCCGTCCCGCTGAGCTTCGGATTGATTTTTAGCTCCAGCGCCTGGGAAAAATATCGTGCAAAGCCTGACGGTTGTGCATCTATTTATTTCATCACCGGGAGATTGCGCGGAGGAACGCGTGACCCTCAACCAAGCCATTGCCGATGGAAACAGGCTTTGGCGGGCCAAGGAGCAGATTGAAGTTAAAGCCTTTGGTCCGGAACACCTCTATCCCGGTGTCGCTGATTACGGTCAGGCAGTCGCCAATCGACAGCTGGAAGATTACGATATTTACGTCGGTATCTGGCGCGAAAAAAAAGGCACTGCGACGCCAGTGGCGCCGTCAGGAACACTGGAGGAGCTGCGCAATGCTTTCGCGCGCTATCAGCGTAGCCGGCGGCCATGGATACTCTGCTATTTCTGGAGGCACAGCCCGACTGATTTCATAGATGTGAAAAATGAGATCACTGGACACGGAGGCTTTTACCAGAATTTTGATAACCCGCAGCATTTAGCAAAGCTCGTCTGCGAGCACCTCACCCGGTATCTAGCCAGCGATTTCCGTGCGCCTGGACATTCCACCACGAAAGTCACTGGATCGCGCATGACCGCGGAAGTCCCGACGCTCCTGTTTCAAATCTTCAAAGGCGGGGAAGATACCCGGCGGACTCTCAAATTTGAACGGCTAGTCGTTGCTGTCGGAAGAAACCCAGAGCAGAACCAAATCGTCCTTCCCGACAACCGAGTTCATCGCGAGCAAGGTCTTTTCGCTTGGGAAAATGGCGATGTCTCGTACATCGACATTGCCGGCGACTCACAAATCGAGCGACGGACCAAGGACGCCGGCACTAACCGGCACGGCCATCCGATTTTACAGATTGGCGATTCGGTGCTGATGCCCGATGGCTCGTGCATTGTTGTTCGCGCCATCGTTGATCCGGTTGTTCAATAATCAATCAATGGATCGTATCGGCCCATACAAGATCATCGCAGGCCCCTTCGCTGGCGGCTTCGGCGTAGTTTACAAGGTCTTTGACACCGATTCGGGCGACGAATTCGCACTCAAGACGCTCAAAGATTCATTCTTGCCAGGCTCGGCCGTGCTTCAAGCCTTTCGTCGCGAAGTTGCTCTGTGGATTCAGATTCCGACCTATCCCAATATTGTGCGCGCGATAAAAGCCTTCGAACACGGAGGCAGGCCATACGTATTGATGGAATGGGTGAGCGGTGGAACCCTCGCACAAGCTCTCGGAACGTTCAGGCCGAAACAGCCCGAACTAGCGGCCCTTGTAGGGGCAACCGACGCTATTGAAGTGCTGCGGCAGATTACAGATGGGATGACGCACATTCATAATCTCGATCTCGTTCACGGCGATCTCAAGCCTAGCAACATTTTGCTATGGCAAAGAAGTCCACAGATCTCCGATTTCGGTTTTGCGAGAATTGCCAGTAGCGCAGACAATCGTATTGCGGGAGGCACCCGCGGTTACATGGCTCCTGAGCTTGCAGACACGTCTCCGAACGAGTTGACCGATATATACGCGGCGGGAGTCATGTTTCGTAAAGTTCTCACCGATTTTGCCGCAGGTGAATTTGGGGTTGAACGCGCGCGAAAACTCGCCGATCGCATGTGTAGCGCCGACCCAGGGGATCGGCCAATAGCCTTCAGTGAAATTGGTGCGGAGCTGTCGGACATCCTTTCCACCAGCCCAATGCCACCAGCCATTCCGCTTCATACCGGCGATCGTCGGAGCTGGAGCGAAAAGGTGATTGCTGATGCACTTCCCGATCGCCAGCGTTTCAATAGCGCTTTGACAAAATATACGGCAGGCTTGCAGGAAGCGGCGATTGAAGAATTGCGCGCAATTGTCGCCGGCAATCCCAAGATGGTGGATGCCCGCATTCTTCTGGCAGAGATTCTCATTCATCGCAATGAAACCGACTCCGCCATTTCTCATTTGCTCGCGGCAAAACTCTGCACCAACGACTCCGGACGGATTCTCAATATCGCGGGACTTTTTGCTGAGGCAAAACAGTTTGCGCAAGCCAATCAGATGCTTAACGATTTTGAGAAGACGCAAGGTGTGTCGCCGCGGACATGGCAAGTACGGGCCCGTATTGCTGATCGCCGAGGCGATATTAGTGGTGCGATCGATGCCTATCGGGAAGCGGTGCGCTGCAGCGGTGGCAGCGATCTGCGCTACGCGCTAGCGAGCCTGTTAAGGGAGGCTGGCCTAATTGACCAAGCCGTAGAGGAATTTACCGCAATAGGTCGAGACGATCGAGATTATGGTGTGAAAGTGCCCATCATGCTGGCTCGCATCTACGTCGATACCGATCGCTATGATGATGCAGTTGATGAGCTCCGCGCTTGTCTGCAAAGAGACATCGGAGATGAGCGAGCCTACATCTACTGTGAGCTTGGCTACTGCTACAAGGAGCAAGGGCTATACGAAGCCGCGAGCAAGGCGTATCAATCGGCTCTTAAACTAGATTCCGACAGCCACGCCGCTCAAGAAGGAATAAAGTTCTGCCTTGAAGCCTTGCATCGGGCTTAATCCGCGAAGACGGTCTTTCCAAACACCTGATCCCGCTGTTGCAGGTGATCCACCGTGCCATTGCCGAGAGGGAAAAGGGGACAGCAACTGTCTTGAAAATCAAGCATGGTAAACCAGCGTGGGGTTCCAGTGCGCCCGATGTTTGAGGATGGCATTCACAATCGTCAACAGCTTGTGCATGCAGGCCACCAGGGCGACCTTCTTCCCTTTGCCTGCCGCGCACAAGCGCTGATAGAAGGCGCGACATACAAAAGGTGTCAGGAACCTTTTCTTGACATGAGGTGATCATTTAGGGAAGGCCTGACTAATCCACGGTTTCACGCAGAAACCGGATTCTGGGCTGGTCACCCGGGCGAATTTGGTGGGCATCGGCTGGTCTGGGAGCCTGTTTGCGGGGCGCTCCCACCGTTCGATGACCCGGTGCCCGCCCTCGGACACACGTTCCCTACGTCCCCACCAAGAGCCGCCGCCGCGCCATGTACAGATTTGCCAACCCGCAGCTGATCTGAAGCGAGTGGGTATTCTTCGCCAGCCCGCGATAGCGGACTTTGGCCCACCCAAAGATCTGCTTGATCACCAAGAACGCATGCTCGACTTTGGCCCGCACTTTCGATTTCGTCCGGTTCTTGGCCCGCTCCGCCTCACTCAGCGGCCGATGGCGATGCGCTTTCGCCTGGACGAAACTCTGGGCCTGGGGCGCGTGCTGCCGGATCACCTCGCGGTGTCCACTATAGGCCGAGTCGCCCCACACCCGCGTCTCCTGGCCATGCAACAATTCCGGTAACACCTGGCTGTCATGCACATTTGCCGCCGTGGCCGCCACCGAATGAATCAGTTTCGTCTGGCTGTCCACCCCGATATGGGCCTTCATGCCGAAATACCACTGATTGCCTTTTTTTGTCTGATGCATCTCCGGATCCCGTTCCTTCGTCCGATTCTTCGTCGAACTTGGCGCACTGATGATGGTGGCATCCACAATGGTGCCTCGACTCACCTGCAGGCCCTGCGTCGCCAGATACGCGCCGATCCGCGCAAAGAGCGGCTCTCCCAGCTGGTGGGCCTCCACGAGATGCCGAAACTTGCAGATCGTCGTCTCATCGGGCACGGGCTCACGCCCCAGATCAATGCCCACGAATTGCAGCATGGCACGCGAGTCGTACAGCGCCTCTTCCACGGCCGGATCCGAGAGGTTGAACCACTGTTGCAGACAGTGGAGGCGCAGCATACGTTCGACACCCACCGGCGGACGCCCGGGGCCTTCGGCCTTGGGATAGACCGGCTCGATCACAGCCACCAGGTCCGCCCACGGCACGACACGGTTCATTTCGTCGAGGAACTGCTCGCGGTGGGTGGGTTTGCGATACTGTTCAAACGCAACCTCGGCACATGTCTGCTGGTGCATGGGCGCGCCTCCCGTTCAGTGCCGCGCTACCCGTAGCACATTCCGAGAGAAGAATAAATCAGACCTTCCCTAAATCCGGAAGGGCCATTTCTTCTTTCGGAAGGTACCGAAAGCCTATCACAAAACCATCACGCAGCCGACAGCGGCGAGATACGATTGATTCTGTGCTTTGCTTGCTTCGCCGCCTCCCACAAATCAACCGCTCGCTGGGCGTTCAACCAAAACTCCGGGGTATTGCCGAACAATCGAGAGAGCCGCAGCGCCATTTCCGGGCTGACAGCCCGTCGTTCCCGCAGTACCTCATTCACCGTCTGGCGAGAGACCTCGATGGCTTTGGCAAAACCCGACACAGTCAACCCGTAATCCGGAAGGAAATCTTCTCGTAGCATCTCCCCCGGATGTATGGGGCGCACCTTCCGAACTCCCTTGTTGGGAATAGCCATACCTCACCTCAATGGTAGTCGGTCAATTCAACATCATAGACATCGCCATCAACAAATCGGAAGCAAACTCTCCACTGCATATTCACTGAAATAGAATACTGGCCTGCCCGATCTCGGTCCAGTTTGTGCAGCCGATTACTCGGAGGAATCTTCAAATCATCCGTACAGGCAGCTGAATCGAGATACTGCAGCCTCCGTAAGGCTCTACTCCAGATCTCAGCCGGAAACCGTTTCGCCCTGCCCGTCTCATACAGTTCCGCCGTGTGTCGATCCGCAAACGTCCTGATCACAGACAAGAGTGTAAACTACCACGTGACACTTTTCAATCATGGTAATGAATAGATGGCCCTGGCCGTTCTATAAACACGTCCGTGAGAATTAGGGTCAAGTCTGTTGCTGTGCATACCACAGAGATGGGGTCAAGTCTTGTCTGTTGCATCAAGGCCTATTTGCTATTCGGCTCACTGTCGCACAGTGCAATCCTAGAAAATCCGCAACCTCTTTCTGGCTGTACCCGTCACGATGAACCGTCCGGACAATCGCGGTGTCTCGCTTGGCGTCTTGGCCTGCCTGTGCGGACACGCAGACAGGCGGTGTCGTCCCGAACCGTGATGAACAATGGGGGCTAATCACAACGTTTCATCCCCGGTCGGCTCGTAATGCGGCTCAGCGCTCATGTCGTGTCGCAACTTCGATAACTCGAAATACATGCGGCGCCGGGCCCGGCTTTGATTGCCGAGCGGGCGGTGCTCGGCGATGCAGTGCCACGGATCGTAGGAGAGGCGTCGCGCGAACGCGATCTGCGCCGGCGAGTCACACGAAACGAGAATTGTGGTCAAGTCCTGTTCTGTACATACCGGTGAACATTGACAGGGTTTCTGCTTCGCTCGCTTCAATCACCGACTCACGGTAGCATCACGCAAAAGGCAATACGTGGGTCGGGCTTGCCGTCACACATTGAGCTTGACCCTGTTTAACTGGGGACCTACCGTCATACCGTGCACCGTGAGGACCATGATGGAGAGTCGTGTGGAGATGCGCGGAGAATAAGCAAGCGGTTCATCCACGCATACAGAGATCAGTCATTTACCGTACGCCTCCGAGCAAAGAGTGAGTGGAGTATCAATTCGATCCATACCGTGCGAGCGGACTTCTGTCGGCAGTTCGGGCGAACAAATGAAGTGCGCGAGTCCTCCAACAGACGTTGAGCCTGAGGCAGCAAGGGCAGAAAAGGATTTCCCAATCAACGACTCCCGACCCCGTTTTATCAACCAAAATCCCCATCCTAGTCCTCATGCCCCAGCTGCACCACATTCTGATTGAACCTAGTCATCGCCATGTGTAGGATCGGCCAGAGAGACGTCGATTTTCTTGGAATCGGAAGTCTGGTCTTTTTTCGAGGCAACTGAAGAAATTGAGCAACCGGATCCTGAGAGTTGTACGGAGGGCTTCATGAGGACATTCACAATCGCCTGTGGCTTGATGATGGTATTCTTCGCCGGATGCGTGCCGGTGACCGACGGGTTTCGACAGGATCTACCGGCTAAAGACGCGCTCACGATCGTTTGGGGAGAAGATGTGAGCGCTGTGGGCATGGCGACGACCTGGCTGCAAAAACGAGGCCTGTCTGTTCTCGACCGGAGCCTGTTGTACACAAACCTGGAGACGGAGAACGTTGAACTGATGCACACGCTCAAGGATGAAGCGGTCATCCTTCAGACCGCGAAGAAGATGGGAGTGCAGGAAGTGGTATTTATCAATCGCGGAGGCGACGCTCGGGCTCCGATGATCAGTGTCCGGGGCGTAGATGTCCAGGCCGGACGAATCTCTTGGAGCGGCAGCGCCCGGTACGCAACGTTCGAGGCCCGTCCCACGAAGGATGCCCTTGCTCTGCTGACATGTGAGGCGCTCGCGACGGTATGGGGGTTCCGTCCCGCAGGAACAAAGTGGTTCCTCTCTTCTGAGAAGATGTGCGCGGTTGAGGGAGCTCTCCCGACGGTCTCGCCATGAGTAGGCTCGGACGATTCATAAGAGGCAGGAGCAAGAGAGGCGGATCGTCGATCAATCTTCCGATAAACCGCGTGAGAGGTCTTCGCATGAACGCGACCGATCGAAACATGAGGTGCAATGTCGCAGAGCGGCGGCTGCTTGCCGGACCGCGGAGCTGGGTCATACTCTGTTCAGCGAGCCTGATGCTGGGAATCGCGGGGTGTTCGGTCTCCTACGGCACGACCAACACGCCCAGAACCACCACCGAACAATTGCTCTTGGCCCAGGCGTTCCAAAGAAGTCTGATCGATGCGGTGATTCCCGTTCCTTCGGGACAATCCATCGCGGTTGAAACGATCGGCCTTACGGCTGATCAGGGGTACGCGAACGCGTTAGTTGAGAGATGGTTGAGCCGGGAAGGGTTTTATGTGCCGAAAGACAAAGACGGAAAAGAAACGCTGGTGGTTAGGGTGACGTTGGACGCGTTCGGCACGGTTCATAATCAGACGTTCCTCGGTATGCCGGCGTTCACCAGCATGCTGATCCCATTTGCCTTGCCCCAATTGACTCTCTACCAGGCGACCAGGCAGCGAGGGCATGCCCGTTTGTCGATGGATTTTCTGGATAAGAAAACCGGGCAGCTTGTGAGTTCGACACCAACATACGAGGGCGATGCCTCCTCTACCGAATACATATTCCTGTTCGTCTTTTCGACGACATCGTCGGATCTGGTACCGCCTGTCCCGTAGATGCGACCAATCATGAGGCTTTGATCGAGCGGGATTGTCTTTCGATCATGCCCCTTGACGGGCCATGCGCCGGCTATGCCTCGCTGTCGTACGGCAAGACCCCGACCCCTCTGTCTGCTTCTTCCCACCCGCTTCCACTGCTCCGCCCAGAACAAGAACAGGGCATCCATTCAATATTCAGTGTTCAAGACTATCCCTGGCTCTTGAAGAACACCGCCGCCAGGGCGGGGACGGTCACGGTCAATGAATGGGATCTCGCGTGCAGCGGCACCGGTACGGCCTCGACGCCGCCTCCGTTGCCCCAATCGCTTCCTCCATACCAGGAAGAATCACTGTTGAGAATTTCCTGCCACCATCCTCCGCGCGGTACCCCCACCCGATAATTCGGCCGCGGCACCGGCGTGAAATTGCACACGACCAAGATGATGTCCTGTGTCGTGTGGCCCTTGCGGATCAGGCTGATGACGCTCGACTCCGCATCGTTGCAGTCGATCCACTCAAATCCATGTGGCGTCACATCATCCTCGTGCAAGGCCCGTTCTGCCCGATAGACACGGTTGAGATCCGCGACCCATCGCTGAATACCCAGATGGCTCGCGTGCTGGAGTTGCTCCCATTCCAATTGGCCGTCGTGCGCCCATTCCGCGCGCTGGGCAATCTCTGCACCCATGAAGAGGAGCTTCTTGGCTGCCTGCGCGTACATGTAGCCGAACAGAACGCGGAGATTCGCAAACTTCTGCCAGTCGTCTCCCGGCATCTTTTCGAGCAGCGAGCGCTTCCCATACACCACTTCGTCATGAGACAGCGGCAAGATGAAATTCTCGTGAAACGCATAGAGCATGCGAAACGTCAGATTCTGATGGTGATAATGCCGGTAGATTGGATCGGTCTGCATATATTTCAAGGTGTCATGCATCCAGCCCATATCCCACTTCAGGCCGAAGCCCAGCCCCCCCACGTAGCTTGGGCGCGAGACAGCCGGCCAGGCCGTAGACTCCTCCGCCGAAGTCTGCACGTCCGGATGGCGCTTGTAGACTTCTTCGTTGAATCGGCGCAGGAAAGCGATTGCATCCAGGTTCTCCCGCCCGCCATACTGGTTTGGAATCCATTCCCCTTCCTTGCGCGAATAATCCAAATACAACATCGACGCGACCGCATCGACCCGCAGTCCATCGATGTGATACTTCTCGAGCCAGAACAGCGCGCTGCTGATCAAGAAGCTGCGCACCTCATTACGGCCGTAGTTGAAGATGAAGGTATTCCATTCCGGATGAAAGCCTTGCTTCGGGTGCGCATGCTCATACAGGTGCGTCCCGTCGAAGTAGCCGAGCCCATGTTCATCGGTGGGAAAATGCGACGGCACCCAGTCCAGGATGACCCCGATGCCGTGCTGGTGCAGGATGTCGATCAAATACATGAGGTCTTGAGGAGTGCCGTAGTTGCCGGACGGCGCAAAATACCCGGTGGTTTGGTAGCCCCATGAACCGAAGAAGGGATGGTCCATCAGCGGAAGAAACTCCACATGGGTGAAACCCAATTGCTTGAGATATTCCGCCAGCGGAACGGCCATCTCTCGATAACTGAGGGAGCGATGGCCTTCCGCGGCCACCCGTCTCCACGACCCGACATGCATTTCGTAGATCGCCATCGGCGCCGTCAGTGCATTCCTGTCCCGCCGTTGCTTCATCCAATCCCCATCGTTCCACTCGTAGCTCAAGTCCCAGACGATCGACGCCGTCTTCGGGGGAATCTCGTTGAAAAACGAGAGCGGATCGGTCTTGTCCACGTGATACCCATGAAAGCGGGACTGGATGTGATACTTGTACAGAATCCCGCTCCCGATGCCGGGCACGAATCCTTCCCAAATTCCGCTGTGTCCGCGGGGAGACAGAGGGTGCCTGTTCTGCTTCCAGTCATTAAACGAGCCGATCACGGACACCCGCTCGGCATCCGGGGCCCAGACCGCGAAGAACGTTCCATCCTGCCCGTTCACGCGCCCCGGATGCGCTCCCAGTTTCTCGTAGAGATTGACCAATGACCCTTCATTGAACAGATAGAGATCGTCACGCGTCAGCCTCGTCGGTTCATCCACAGTCATAATTGCTCCCTGTGTCATCCGTTCGCTCCATAGTTCTGAATTCTGAAACCTGAATCATGATGAACATCTCGTACTACTCCGCATCAATCGACAAACCAGAACTCAATGAGGGTGGACGAGCTGAAGGAGTCCACTCAGTGGAATCCCTGCCCACGAAGGCCGGTTATTCAACTCGTAACTCAATTCATAGCTGGCCTTCTCGATCAAATGGGCATCCAGCAGCAGGGCGCGGTCTTCGGCCTGCTCCGGGAGGAATGAAGCCTTGCCCGCTGTCTCGGTATAGCTTGATAAGAATGCCGCCGCCGCCGACCGATACCATTGCCTCGTCCGCTGTTCCAGCTCCGATCGCCGTTCATCGGCATCCGGCCGGCTTCCCATCCGATCGAGCACCGCAGAAGCGGCATAGTGGAATGACCGGATCATCCCCGCCACATCGACGATGGGGACATGTTTCGCACGCCGCTCGGCCAATGGCCTGGCCGGCTCGCCTTCAAAATCAATGATTACGAAATCTCGCCCGGTATACAAGACCTGGCCCAAATGAAAATCACCGTGGCATCGAATTCTGGCAGCCTGAGGATTCCGCTTGGCCGGAGCTTCAAGACGAGACAGCAACTTGGCTTTCGATTCGAGCACGAAAGTCGCCAGTCGCCGGTTCGGCTCATCAAGCGCCTGGAGGCTGCGCCCAAGCAATACCAACGAGCCTTCGACGGAACCTACCATTCGATCACGCAACGATTGCCAATAGCCTGGATCGCAGGGCTCCGGCGCGAACGCCGGATCGACGCTGTCTTGCGCCAAGGCAACGTGAAGTTCAGCGGTCCTGCGTCCAAGCAGAGCTGCGGCATCGGTATAGGTACCGCTTGCAGACATGGCTGAGCCTGAGCTGTCCGCCAATTCCGATTTCAATTCGCTTAGTGTGTACTGCCAAGCATCGCCTTGATTTTCGACAAACGCCTGTACAATCGCAACAGTGCCGGGCTGTTGGTTGGGTCCTATATATTCCAATGAACCAAGCACTGCAGGACTGTGAGCATATCCCCGCGCCGTTAGGACTCGTCCGATCTCCAGATCAGGGTTGATTCCCGCTTCGAAACGCCGATAGAGCTTCAGCATTGCATGCCGACTGAACCTCACAGAGGTGTTGCTTTGCTCTCCCTTCATGACGGACGATTCCGCCGATGCCGCCTCCACCAAAGCCGTTGAAAAGGCAGGGGTGGATGAAGCAAGAAGCCTTCCGCCCTCACCCCGAAATCCATTTCCTTGGCAGATAGCGCGCAACAGCGCGCCGGCGCAGTCGTGGTCCCAAAGGGCGTCGTGCAACAATCCGCGACGGTCCCCGCTGCGGCCGACAATTGTCAGCTCCGCCAATACAGCCCCCGGATGGGCTTGCCGCATTTGCAATGCTCGTTCGCCCATCGAAGCGGTGAGCAGCATCGTATAGATTTCGTGGCCACTGTCCTCATAGAAGACGTCGATAAAGACAATTACCATTGAATTGGTCTCTGTGCGAAGAGGAATGGTTTCGTTGATGCAAACAGTCGCAATCGTCCTTGCCTTGCCTCCGTACCATCGAGCGGACAAGAGGACCGACGGCAGCAGAGCTTCAAGTTCGTCGACGGTGTCCTTGTCGAACAGCCGCTCCCAATTGTGTTTGACGGTCAACATCATGAAATGAAGCGTCGATGGCTGTCAGCTTTTGGCTCTTGTCATCAGCTCTCGTCTGTCTACATGAAGTAATCGAAGTCGTGCTCCGCTCAAAGCTCGCGCCGGACGAGAAATATATGAGCCGGCATCGAGTGCGGATCGAGCTGCACATAATTCCGTGGTCCCTCCCAGGTGTAAGAGGCCTTGGTGAGGAGATCCACAACCTGGAACGGCCTATCCGCCCGCACCCCGAGCCCCTGGAGATCCAGATGCACCCATCCGGAATGGACATCGTGAGGGCTCAGGTTCACCACCGTCAGTGTCACATTCTCACCATCAGCTGAACGCTTGCTGTACGCAATCAACTCCTCGTTGTCCACGTGATGAAACATCAGACTCTGATCGTTGTGGAATGCGACATTTTCGTGCCGAATGCGATTGACCAGGCGGATCAATTCTTTCAAGCTGTCGCGTCGATCCAAATCCCATACGCGGATTTCATACTTTTCCGAATCGAGATATTCCTCACTGCCCTGCTTGTGCGGGCGCTGCTCCATCAGCTCGAAGGCCGGCCCATAGATGCCGTAATTCGCTCCCAACGTAGCGGCCAAAATAAACCTGGACATGAACGACGCTCGTCCGCCGTGCTGGAGTTGTTCGGTCAGAATATCCGGCGTGTTGGGCCAGAGATTGGGCCGAAAGTATTCCCGCACATCTGTCTTGGTCAATTCCGTGAAATACTGGGTCAATTCCGACCTGGTCTGTCGCCACGCAAAGTAGGTATAGGACTGCGTGAAGCCCAACTTCGCCAGCCGGTACATAATTTTTGGTCGAGTGAAGGCTTCCGAGAGAAACAGCACGTCGGGGTGCTCGCGCTTCACCTCTGCGATCAGCCAATGCCAGAATACAAACGGCTTGGTGTGAGGATTATCGACCCGGAAAATTCTGACTCCCTGATCGATCCAATGAACCACGATCTCTTTGAGTTCCCGCCATAACGGAGCCCACTGGTCGCTTTCGAAATTCAGCGGATAGATGTCCTGATATTTTTTCGGGGGATTTTCGGCATATTGAATGGTGCCGTCCGGACGCTGCACGAACCATTCGGGATGGTGCTTGACGTAAGGATGGTCGGGTGAACACTGAAAGGCCAGATCGAGCGCGACCTCCATGCCCTGCTCTCGCGCCTTACCAATGAGTTGCCTGAAATCCTCGGGCGTACCGAGATCTGAGTGAATCGCTGTGTGGCCCCCATCACCTGCCCCGATGGCCCAAGGACTTCCCACCGAATCGGAGTTTCCGTTCGGATCGTTGTTCTTGCCCTTTCGGAAAGTTCGGCCGATCGGGTGAATCGGAGGAAGGTACAAGACATCGAACCCCATCCCGGCAATGTAACGAAGGCGAGCTTCGCAATCTTGAAACGTCCCATGGCGGCCAGGTTCCTTCGCGCAGGACCGCGGAAACGCCTCGTACCAGGCGCCGAATCCCGCCCTGTCGCGATCGACGATGACCGCCAATTCCTTGTCATAGGTGGTCGGCCAACGATGGTCCACATACCGTGCCATGAGATCGGTCAGCTCTCGTTCCAGAATAGTCTTCAGCGCACACTCACGCTCCTCGACATGTCCCATCGCTGCTGCGATCTCGTTGAGCCGCTCCGCGTCCGCCCCGTTTGCGCGGATGGCAGCCGCTTTGATCAGATCCCGTCCGATCAAGAGTTCAACCGTCACATCTTGATCAGCGATGACACGTTTACGCATATCCCGCTGCCAGGACCGAAAGTGATCGATCCAGGCGGTGACAGTGTAATAGTAGAAGCCTTGCTCACGGACCTCGAAGGAGGCGCGCCACCGATCGTTCTCCACAAAGATCAGCGGCACCTCAGTCCAAGCATCCTCTCGCTCATGCCGATACCGGAGCACGCAGGCAAGCTCGTCATGGCCATCGGTGAAGACGTCCGCCTCCACCACCACCGACTGCCCCACCACCCGCTTGATGGGGAACCGGCCACCGTCGATTTCCGGCCGAAGCCCTTCGATCACGACACGGCGACGCCCATCGCCATTCAGATCATCGCCGTCACCGGATGGCCGCACTTTGGTCAACAATTTCTCCGACGTCGCATCCGCCGGAGGGTTGGACTTTTTCTTTGATTGTTTCATTTCTTCAAATCCAAGAGCTGATGGCATATGCGCCCTACGCTCTTCATGTTCACAGATGCGACAGCTCGTCTATCTTCTCCTCCTTTTCCTTTCCCTTTCCCAGGCGCCGTTCGATAGCCTCGCGCATCAGATGCCGGATTCCGAGCCCCACGCCAAGTGCGAGCGAGAAGACGACGCCGCCGAACGTGATAGAAAACGCCGAGATGACGATCTCTTTGGCGATGCCCAGCTGTGTCAGCACCATGGCACATGTGAATAACAGAATCCCCCACCGAACCAAGCTCGCCACGATGCGTGCCTCATGCAGTTGCGCATTCACCGCCGCGATCAGCGCCGCCTCCGCGAAGAAATTGGCCGACAGGACGCCGATCAGCAAGACCAACCCGGCCGCAAGCACATTGGGCAGAAAGCCCACGATCTGGCTGATGAGATTGGCTGTGGCCGGCAGATTCACCGCGTCTACGCCCATGAATGCAAAGAGCAGAAACACCGTCCAAAATAGGATGCGACTCAGGACGACCGACGCCGGATGTTTGATGCCCGCTTGGGCCAGCGGCTGATTGAGCCCGAATCGCTCGCAGAGACGATCGAACCGAAAGGCCGTGAGGACTCGTACTGCCAGCGCTCTGACAAGCCACGCCATGGCCAATCCCACTAAAAGGAACGTGACGAGCGCCAGAAGTCTCGGCAATACCAACAGGATCTGCATCACGGCGTCACGAAATCCTGCTACCATTGTGTCGCGCCACAGGTCACTCATCCCGCCACCTCCATCGATCCGTAAGATAAGGCTTCATCGCCTCGAACCGCCGGCAGAGTGACTCTACGGACGCCTCCACCTGCTCGGTGCCGCCCCGCTGCGTGTCGAGGACAAAGGAAGCGGTCTGCCCGAGATACAATGGGGTCAGCGATTTCAGCACATGTTCCCGGTGCAGCACTTGGTCATGATAGGCCAGTGCAAACTCATAGACGACCTGCACCCAGAGGTTCTCGGGAAAATGAAATTCGTCGGACTCCTGGATTCCAAGCGTGAGGATTTGGCCCAGTGTCTCCGGCGAGAGGATGACTTCCCACAGCGGCAACAGATCGCGCACCCCCTGTCGCATCCCACTGACCATGCGGGCGATATTGATCGGGCCGGTGAGCGGCGCATAGTCGACCACTCCATACAGCGGCACATCGGTCGACTCATGGGTGCGTTCCCATTCCGGTTCGTAATCCTCCATCGAATGAAAGATCGCTCCGACGGCGGCCGCCAACACATGGGCCAGATCGGCTGTTCCCAATTTGGAATCCTGGTCCTTGACGCCGAGAAACGCATGGCACACTTGATAGCCCTCGGCGAGCGCGACGGTGGTCATCCATCCGTCGAAACTGATGCGGGGCGCATCCTGTGACCAGAACGGGTTCTTGATCAACTCCCTCGCGAGGCGGCCGGAAAGGCCGTAGCCGCCGCCGCTGGGATACCGCACCCGCTTTCCATACAACGCCCGCATCAACGGATAGAGTAGATTGTTCACCAATGTTCCTTCATACCGGTGCCGCCGGAACAACGGAACGACGAAATCCATGCCGTCGTCATGGACGGGACGACCCAGGAGCTCAATCCACTGGGGAGACAACGAGCGCAGATTGCCCTCGATGATGAGACACGCTTTTGCTTCGAGCGACTGCGCCGTCTCACACAGGCGGCGGACATCGTCGGCTCGTCCCGAGAGACCGGAATCCGTCCCAAGACTTGCATAATGTCCCGCCGCACCGGGAACAATGCGGGCGGCGACCTGCCCTGCGGCAAGCCGTTCGACGATCTCCGGCGTACCGTCTTGAGACCCGCCGTCATAGTTCACGATCATCGCCGAGGTGCCACCGAAAAATCGCTGCAGCCCTTCGATGATGCTCTTCACCACCTGTTCGATCGTCCCGGCGTTGTTCAAGGTCAACAGGCCCACGACGATATCTGCAGTCACGGCTTGGTTGGAGAGATCCTCGGCTGGTTCATTCACGACTGGCTGGTCGGTCATCGGTATAACCGTGAAGCCCGCTTCGCCGACTCAGCGAGACGAGCGTGTAGCGCTGATCGGGCATCTGTGCCCCTCGACACTCAGCACTCATGACTCAGAATTTCCTTCGTCACTGCAGCGGCATGATCTTCAACAACGTAAGGAAATCGCCCAATTGCCTGGTGATGAAGAAATTTCGGCGCACGTGTTCCCGCCCCGCTGCTCCCATGCGAGCGATCAATCCAGGATTATTCAATAAATGCCGCAAGCGGAATCCCGCCCCTTCGGCGGAATGGACGACATATCCCGTCACCTCGTCGATGATTTGCGCCGCGATTCCTTCGGCGTTTCCTCCGACCACCGGCTTTCCCTTCCACATGGCCTCCGAAACGGTCACCCCGAACCCTTCCCTAAGCGGCTTCTGGAGCACGATGGTAGCAGTCCGTTGCAGCGCATTGATCTCCAGATCCGCCTCGGGCGGTAGCTGCACCAGATGAATATCAGGATCCCGTCCCGCCGCATCACGCGCTTCGGCCAACACCGCTTCGCCCTCCGGGTCGTGCATGATCCCGGACCCCGCAAGGACCAATCGGCAATCATGGTGCTTCTTCACGATGCGATAGGCCTGGATCGCGCCGAGCGGATCCTTGAACCGCTCGAACTTTGCCACCTGCAGGATGATCGGTTTGGTTCGGGGAATACCCAGCCGATCCACGACCTGATTGATTTCGGATCTGCTCATCTCTCGATTCTTCGGGCTCAGCGGATCGATCGAGGGATACATGAGAAACTTCGGGATCGGGAGCCGTTGCGCAAAGCCGGACAATGAAAAAATGGCCGCGTCGTACTTCACTGCATACCGCCGCAAAAACGTCCAGGCGCGCCGTTGCGGTTGGGACAGATCCAGGTGGCAGCGCCACAGCCAGGCCCCGCTCGGCCGATACTCAACCATGCCGGCCGGCTGATGGTCGTGGATCATGACCATGTCCGCTTCAAGGTTCAGCGCTTTCGCGTTTCGCTCGTTGATCTCTCGGAAGGTCTGATACATGTCCTCGGTGATCTTCTCGTCCCGTCCTTGCAAGGCATCGGTGAGCCGTTTGACGACCCCAAAAAACTCCTGCGTCCCCGCAATGACTTCCCAACGCGCCTCCACGCCCAACGCCGTCAGCATCGGTACCACGCGACGTAAGAGCTCCGCCGCCCCTCCACCATATCGGACTGCGCTCACATGCACGACGCTTCGCCCCTTGACCAAGTCACTCAGCCGGTAGAGGAAATCGACCGTTCCCTTCGGCGACACTTCCCGATAGTCATCGAGCGCCGTCGTCATAGCGCCGTCTTCCTTCTCCGGCTTATGCTGTTCCGCTGTTGTCAAATCGCGCTCCATTCGAGGTTATAGGTGCTCTCCCAGGCTCGCACAGTTGGAAGGCTGAACCAATAGGAACCGTAGGGACCGAGACTGAGCACATAGGGACGGTCCCCGATCTGCGGAAATCGCGAATCTCCAAACAGTTCGATCGGAACGATACCCTTGAACCGCGTCAGGTTCAGTTCCACGGCCTGCGCCGATTCCGCCAAATTATGGACAAGGAGCACGGTCGCTCCTTCGTAAGTCCGCAGATAAGCCAGGATCTTCTCGTTCGACGGTGTCAAGAATTCCAACGTGCCCCGTCCGAGGACCTTGTGTCGTTTGCGGATCGCGATCATGCGGCGCATCCAGTGGAGCAGTGAATGCGGCGTCTGTTTTTGCGTATCCACATTGATTGATTGATAGCCGTAGACGGGATCGGTGACGAGCGGGAGGAACAACTTCGCGGGATCCGCTTTTGAAAATCCCGCATTCCGATCCGCGGTCCAATGCATCGGTGTCCGTACGCCGTTGCGGTCTCCCAGATGAATATTGTCGCCCATGCCGATCTCATCGCCGTAGTAGATGATCGGTGTGCCCGGCAAGGTGAACACAATACTATTGAGCAGCTCGATTTTACGCCGGTCGTTCTCGAGCAACGGCGCGAGACGGCGCGCGATGCCGATGTTACGGCGCGCCTGGGGATCACGGGCATAGGCATAATACATATAGTCCCGCTCTTCGCCGGTGCACATTTCCAACGTCAACTCGTCGTGATTCCTGAGGAAGAGACACCACTGGCAATTCGATGGAATCGGCGGCGTGTGTTTGAACATATCGAGGATAGGCCGGCGGTCCTCGCTGCGCAGTCCCATGAACAGGCGAGGCATGAGCGGGAAATGAAAGGCCATGTGAAATTCATCTCCGTTCCCGAAGTACGGACGCACGTCGCTCGGCCACTGATTGGCCTCCGCCAGGAGAATTCTGGTGCTGTACCGGTCGTCGATCCGTTTCCGAATCTCCTTCAGATACGCATGGGTCTCCGGCAAGTTCTCGCAGATCGTGCCTTCGCGCTCGAACAGGTAAGGCACTGCGTCGCAACGAAATCCGTCAAGCCCCTGATCCAGCCAAAACTCCATGACTTCCAGCATGGCTTGCTTGACCGCGGGATTGTCGTAGTTCAGGTCCGGTTGATGGCTGAAGAACCGGTGCCAATAGTACGCTTGCGCCTCGGGGTCCCAAGTCCAATTGGATTTTTCCGTATCCACGAAGATAATGCGCGCCTTTGTATATTTCTGATCCGTTTCGCTCCAGACATAGTAATCCCGCCTCGGAGCCTGCGGCGACCGACGGGCCTCCTGAAACCACGCATGCTGATCGGACGTGTGATTCAACACCAAATCGACGATGACGCGCATGCCGCGCTGATGGGCCGCATCCAGCAGCTTCCGGAACACCTCGGTGGAGCCGTACGAAGGCGCAATGGTGGTGAAGTCCGCCACATCATAGCCATCGTCCCGCAACGGCGACGGATAAAACGGCAGTAGCCAGAGACAGTCCACTCCCAGCCACTCGAGGTAATCGAGCTTCTCGATCAGGCCGGCGAAATCCCCGATGCCGTCGTCATTGCTGTCGTAGAAGGCCCGCACGTGCAGCTCATAGAACACGGCGTCCTTGTACCAGAGTGGATCTTGGTTCAGCATGGCAACATTCCCGAATCTGTCGATCTCCTGAGAGATAATTCGTTCTTCAATTCGACAGATCGACAGATCATCAGATCAAGAGATTCTTCACTACGATTTCCCCAGAAACTCATCGCACACCGTGATGAGACTCGACCGTAGACGCTCGAGGCTTCCCAAGTAAGGGTTGATGGAGCGAATACGATCAGCCAATTCATGTAAGCCGAGGCCCGTTCGGATCCAGGCTGAGAAGTCGCTTTCCTCTCGCCCCAGCCGGAAATGCGCTTCGAACATGTGGAAGTAGATCGCGCTGACATCGACTTCGGCCACCACCCGTCGAAATTCCGCCAAGGACCTCGCTTCCAGGCCGATCGGCACTTCCAGAATCCGAGAGCGCTTGAAATGGAACGGTTCGCCGAACACCACGCGGGGAATAATGGACATTCGTGACAGATGATCGTCGATAATCGAAATGATCTCTTCCCGCAGATCCTCCAGGTTCGGATAGTCGAATGGATCGACCACGGCGAGCCGTTCGCCCAGCACATGATCTCCGATCTGCATCACGACCCATTGAGAAAAATCATTCGGATAGGCCCGTTCGATGAAGCGATGCCTGAGAAAATAGCTATGGGTATGGAAATGGATGGAATCGAGCGGGACCTCTTCGACGAGTTCGGCAAGTTCCTTCTCGTCCTCCGCCTGTCGGCCAAGGATTTCCTGCACCTCACTGCATCCAATGAATGCAAACATGGAATCGGCGATGTTATGCGCAGCCTGTGGACTCATAATGAGGTCTAAATCGTTATCGATGCCGATTTGAAGACACGTTCTGATGATTCACAGCTGGTCGCAGTGACTCTAACCGGAACGCTGCGGTATGTGTCAACCCTAACCCGCATTGTTCATGAACACGGCTGCTGCGATTCTCCCAGCAAGTTGTCCCTCACTCGCTGGAAAGCTGTTTAATCTCGGTTCCACAGTTTGCGCTATGAGGCGCAGTTAGGCTGTGTTTCTTAGCCTGTTCCCACTCAATGTCCTGTAGTGCTCCCCGTTTGTCAAGCGGCCCGAAACTGCGTGCTGTGGTTGCGGAAGCGCGATCATTCCTGGATACAGCACAAGGACAATCTGCTTGGGGTCCGCCTTCACTCCCGGGAGGACGACCGGATCAACCTACCTCTCTACCTCTATTGGTGCAGCTCGGGAAAGCTCTACATGACACCGGCGAGAATAGAAGGTTACATCTTTCGCCTCACGATTCCAGCTGGAGCACTTCCTCCCCTGTGATTGGCTCCACACAAAGCAAGGCGTTCATTCCGTTTTTCTCCGGTGAATCATCACAGAATTCCCATCGGGATCTAGGACAACCGCCATGTGACAGACGGGAGTCTCGATCGGCTCAAGGGTAAATGTGCAGCCGCCCTCTCGAAGACGGTTCATCGCTCCATCGAAATCGTCTACTTCGAGAGCCACAGACCCTCCGCCACGTGAGGGCTTCCACTCCGGCGCTCCAATACCGATCGCGAGCGTTCCCGGCCCGATATCGTATTCGACAAAGCCTTGCTTTTCGTTCCCGAAGAACCGCGACTCCTTCAGTCCCAAGATCGTCTCATAGAATTGGCGGGCACGTTTCAAGTCAGTGACGGGATAGACGGTAAATGCGATGTCCGTAACGTTCATGTCGGTCTTCTCCTATTGTTTTGCTCTACTCTCCCATCAACAGACATGATCGCGCAACGTACGAATACCAAAGCTATTTATTCCGTGTCCGGCGCAAACGCACTCGACATCGCTCAGACAACCTGCTCGCCAAGAACATCGTCGGTCTCGATTGCTACTTTGCTCGCCGTTTGACGGCATACCCATAGGGCGTAGGCCATGACGGTTCTGAGCCGAGTTCTTGCTGCGCCTTGAGCGCCCAATAGGGCTCCCGGAGCAGTTCTCGAGCGATAAACACCACGTCGGCATCTCCGCCGGTCACGATCTCATCGGCATAGTGAGACTCGGTGATCATCCCAACCGCACCGGTCATGATTACGGCCTCGTCTCGGATCTTCCGAGCGAACGAAACTTGATATCCCTTAGCTACCGGGATACGTGCCTTGGGAACCAACCCCCCGGAAGAGACGTCGATCAGATCAACACCGAGGTTTTTCAAATGTCTGGCGAGCACCACCGATTGCTCGGCATCCCAGCCGCCCTCTACCCAATCAGTGGCTGAAATCCGTACAAAGAGAGGAAGTTCCGCCGGCAACAGTCGACGCAGGTGCTCGGCGATTCGGAGCAGAAACCGCATCCGGTTTTCCAGGCTTCCACCGTAACGGTCCGTTCGGTGATTACTCAAGGGTGACAAGAACTCGTGCAACAGATACCCGTGGGCCGCGTGGATCTCGATCACCCGGAATCCGGCCATAACGGCCCGGCGGGCAGCGGCCTCGAACGCGGCGACAATTTCATCGATGCCTGCTTCATCGAGGACCATCGGCTTGGGGTCGCCGTCATTGAACGGAATCGGGCTAGGACCGAGAACGGTCCAGCCACCAGCCGCAGACGTCTTGAGACTCGCTCCTCCTTTCCAAGGCGGTTCACAACTGGCCTTTCGCCCGGCATGGGCCAGCTGAATGCCGGCAACCGCCCCTTGGGAGTGCACAAATCGCGCAATGCGCGCGAGCGGCTCGATATGCTGATCACCCCAGATCCCCACATCTCCCGGTGAAATCCTGCCATTCGGGGTGACGGCCGTGGCCTCGACCATCACCAACGCCGCCCCGCCGACGGCACGGCTGCCGAGGTGGACCAGATGCCAATCGCTTGCTAATCCATCCTTAGCCACATACTGACACATGGGAGACATCACGATCCGGTTTCGAAGCGTAATCCCCCGGATTGTCAGCATGCTGAGCAAATCGATCTCCGGGACTTCTCGGTCATGATCCGTGCTGGCTGGACAGCCATGGGCTGCCACATGCGAAACTTGCTGATCGGGTCGTTCGGACATGGGCTTATTCATCGTCTGATCTCCATGAAAAGAATGTGGATGGATGCGGCGTCTCTATTCAGCCTCATCGAAGTCATCGAACAGATTATGTCCTGTGTCGCATCGAGGGATTCCAGTCATTTTCACGATGTCAGCTCGATGTTTCTTGACAATCAGATATCCGCAACAAAGTCTAGACACACCCTTCCAACGCCAGAAGTGCGCGCTTTTTCGCCAAGCCCCCGGCGTAGCCGGTGAGCGAACCGTTCGAGCCGACGATGCGATGGCAGGGCACGATGATGCTGATCGGGTTGCGGCCGGTGGCTGCACCGGCCGCTCGCGCGCTACCGGGATAACCGGCACGCTCTGCCAGTTCGCCATAGGCAATGGTTTGACCGAACCGGACGCCTGCAATTGCCTTCCACACCGCGCACTGGAAAAGCGTGCCCTGCGGCGCGATCTCGATTGTAAACCTGGTCCGCTTGCCGTCGAAATATTCCGAGAGCTCGCGCTTGGCCCGGCATAGCGGCTCATGCTTGTCAGATCGCTTCCACTGCTTGCCGATGCGAGGGTGATATTTCTGCCCGGCGAAATAGACGCCCGTCAACGCCCGGTCATCGGCAACCAACAATATGCGCCCACGAGGACTTTGATAGTAGTCGTAGTACAGCATGATTACTCCTTGGTCAGTGAATGCCAAAGCTGCATCACGGCGTAAGCGCGCCACGGCCGCCAGGCTTCACCGGCTTCGAGCACGCGACGCGCATTCTTCTCCTTCAGCGCCTTCATGACGCCGAGATCGGTATGAGGAAATGCATCCGGCCATGCCAGCGCCCGCATGGCGATATACTGCGCTGTCCACTCCCCTACGCCGGGCAGCGTACGCAGTCGCTCCAGCGTTGCGTCTAGATCTGAGTGAGGCGCCAGGACCAAGTCGCCGTCGGCTACGGCACGCGCAAGCGTGATCACCGTGCGTGCGCGTGCCGTCGGCATGCCCAGTCGTGCGATGCGGTCGACGCCCATGCCGGCCATACATGCCGCAGATGGGAATATCGTCGTCAGTGTCTCAAACGGAGTCTCAATCGGATCTCCGAGAGCGGCGGCAAGGCGGCCGACGATGGTCCGTGCCGCTGCAACAGTCACTTGTTGCCCAATAACCGCACGTACCGCAACTTCGAATCCGTCAAAGGCGCCGGGAACGCGAATGCCGGGACGACGCTGAGCCAATTCACCCAACACACCTGCTACTTCGGTCGGATTGCAGGACAGATCCATGAGCGTCTTGATACGTCCAAGCAATGGAGGCAGAACCCGGGCGAGCGATGAAGAGACAAGGAGATGGAGCGCCGGATTTTTCAGCGACAATCCGATCTCGACCCATCCCAAATAGTCCTTGCCTTCTGCTGTCACACGCACCGTGCGGCGATAACGAGAGTCATCGAGCATCTCGACACCGACAATTGTCCGTGCGCCGAGAAACGTTCTCATCGCCGGCCAGTCGTAGGGCGGGCGGAAACTCAGTTCGAAGCTCAGCGTATCGGTGACAGGCGTTGCCTTGCCATTCACAAGCCGGCGCAACTGTCCCGGTTGCAAGCGATATCGCTGCTTGAAGAGTGCGTTGAAGCGTCGCAGACTCCCAAAACCGCTGGTGAACGCCACTTCAGTAATCGGCAAACTGGTATCGGTGAGCAGGCGTTTAGCGAGAAGCAAGCGTTGCGTCTGAGCAAACTCAACGGGCGAGACACCGAATTCGGCGCCAAACACCCGGCGCAAATGCCGGTCGGTGATACCCAGGCTCGATGCGACGCCTACCAATCCGTCGGAATCGATCGCACGATCCTCGATCAGGCCCGCCGCTGCCTGCGCCACGCGCGTGGTCGCATTCACGCTTGCATTGCCCGGCGCAAGTTCGGGACGACAGCGAAGACAAGGCCGGTAGCCTGATACTTCGGCCGCAGCGGCGCTCCGGTAGAAGCGGCAATTCTCGATCTTGGGCTGCCTCACTGTGCAGACCGGCCGACAATAGATACGCGTCGACGACACCGCGACAAAAAAGCGTCCGTCGAAGCGAGCATCGCGCGCTCGTAGCGCCCGGTAGCAGGTGGCGGAATCGAGCATCATGGGTGCCATTATAGCTACAGTCGATGAACTCCTGCTCGCCATTTTCGGACATGATAATTCGAGGTACACATCTAGGCTGGCGTATCCGTTACTTCCGGATTGCTCAAGATCTTCAGCCACAGAAATCCTATTACTCCAGCCGTCAACGAAGCCAAAAGAATGGCCATTTTCGAAGCCCTGATGATCTCAGCGTTTCCAGCGAAGGCAAGATTGGCAATGAAGATGGACATGGTAAATCCGATACCGCCAAGCATCCCGGCGCCGACAATATGCCGCCAATGCAAGCCGAGCGGCAAGCGGCATAGGCCGGTTGTCACGGCCAGAACACACAGAAACGTCACACCTAAAGGTTTTCCTACAATCAAACCGGTTGCGATGCCGATGCTGTTAAGGCTGGTCAAGCCTTGTATCCAATCCGCGCCCATAAGCACGCCTGTATTGGCGAGCGCGAAAATCGGCAAGATGATGAATGCAACGGGTTTGTGCAATATATTTTCAAGCCTGTGCGAGGGCGAGACTTCGTCGTCGTCTTGTGCGGAGAATGGGACGGCAAAGGCCAGCATCACTCCGGCCATCGTCGCGTGAATCCCTGACTTCAGCATGAGAAACCACATCACTACTCCGCCGCACACATACGGAGCGAGGGACATGACCCGGAAGAAACGATTCAACATCAAAAGCAGAATCCACACGGCGACAGCGCCCACCAAAAACCAAACGGAAAGTTCCGTCGTGTAGAAGGTCGCAATGATGACGATCGCACCCAGATCGTCTATGACGGCAAAGGCCACGACCAAGACCTTCAGCGACGGAGAAATGCGGTCTCCGAGCATGGCCAGCACGCCGAGCGCGAAGGCGATGTCTGTTGCCATCGGGATCCCGATACCGGCTTGCATCGGCGTTCCCCAGTTAAGGGAGAAATGAATCAGGGCAGGCGCGGCCATCCCACCGACGGCCGCAACAATCGGAAGAAGGGCGTTCTGAAAGTTCGACAGTTCCCCGCTGTAGAGTTCCCGTTCGAGCTCCAATCCAATGAGCAAAAAGAAAATCGCCATCAGCGCGTCGTTCACCCAATGTTCAAGGCTCAGGCCTCCAAGCTCCGTCTGCCACAGATTCACATAACCTGCGCCGATTGAAGAATTCGCCGCCAAAAGCGAGATCGCCGTGCAGATCATCAGCAGAATTCCGCCGGATTTCTCCGAATCAAAAAACCGTTGGAACGTGCGTGTTGCGTGTTGCTGGTGATCGATCAAGGCTCAGCCAAAGGTTGTCATCAGGAGTGATAAAATTCTGTTGATGCAGTATGTACGATAACTGTCGCAGTTCCGTTAAGCACTGACACCACTGGTAAACGTCAATCTGTTCCCGAAGGGATCAGTCACCGCCATATCCCTGCCCCACGGCATCTCTTCTATTCTGGGTCTGGCGTACTGGTGGCTCTTTGCGAGGAGAGCCTTTTGGAATGCCTCCAGTTCGTTCGTTTCAATCCTCATCGCGGCGCCTGGACAACAGTCTCCGTGATGCGCTGTTAAATGGAGGACGCAGTCATCCTGTGAGATTTGCATATAGAGCGGGAGGCCTTCTTCAAAACGATGTTCCCAATCGACCTGGAAGCCCAAGAAATCGACATAGAACTCCTTAGCTTTGCCCTCGTCGAATATTCGAAGGATCGGTGTCGTTTTTCCAAAACTCATACTGATAACCTCCATTCAGCAGGCTCATCAAGCTGAGGAATCAGCTGTCGATCTAGCTCATCCGAGCGACTATCTTATGTCACGGGAGGTAATTCATGAAATATCTATTGCTGGTTCATCACAACGAGGACACGTTTAACAAGATCCCAGAAGCCGAGCGGAAGGAAATGCTCGCGGAATCAATTCAGCTCTGCCACCAGCTGGATGGGAAAGGGCAATACGTCCATGCCTCGCCTCTGCAACCTGAGGCGACGGGAATTGTCGTTCGGGTACGCAACGGAAAGGCAGCGGTAACCGATGGGCCGTTCGCCGAGACTAAGGAGCAGCTCGCCGGCTACTTTCTCATCGAAGCTCAGGATCGTGATGATGCCGTTCGTATCGCCAAGCTGGTGCCTGGAGCTCGTATTGGGACAGTGGAGGTTCGACCGTTGAGAGAAGTCACCGGCTTGCCGGGAGAAGAGAAACGACCATGAGCCGGCTTCCTTTAGTCATGAGCTGCACGTCGCCTACCCGACTCATCAGGCTCGACAAGAGAGCCCGCATAGAACGCAAGGGTCGCTGCATCGGCGCGGCCTTTCCCGATGTCTATTTTTAAGGCGCCGGCTTATATTTCTTGAGGAACTGCCGTGCACTCTGCTTGAGCATCGGTGACCTCACGCCGCTCAGGCGGTCGACACGTTGCAGCAACGCCTTGTCTTTCGAAACCCTGTCCGCCTTGCCGAACTGGGTGAGCGCGGTGAGGCTGGTGGCTTGCATCTCCTCCTGCTCACCCGGGTCGAGCAGCACCTTGCGCGCGTAAGCCTGCACCTTCTCTGGCTTGAGCGCCTGTAGTGCGGCGGCCGAGATCTGTCGGAGCTCCGGCGGTTCGCGTTTGTCGCGCAGGACCTTTTCGAAGATCGGGGCAGCACCGGCGTCCGCGGCGAGCAGGCGCAAGGCCTCTCGCTTGGCGGTGGGATTTGGGGGATGTTTGACGATCCTCCGCGCGACCGGATAGGCCTCGGCATGCACATCATAACTGAGGAGTTGTAATGCCTTTTCAGGCTCAATCAACGCTTTTTCTGGATGCTGCAACCCGTCCAAGAGTTTCTTCTGGGCGAAGCCGTCCTTTTCCAGCGCGAGGATGCCGAGCGCCTGTTCACGGAGCTCCGCGTCCTCATCTTCCGCGACCTGGCGCAAGGCCGCAAGGTAGTCGCCGCGCCACGACTCCGTGGGGGGGGAGAACGTCGCCGCCTGGAGCGTGTGTAACGCCGCCAGCCGCACGTCGACGAGCTCGTCCTCATCGCGGAGGAGTTTCAGCACCGCCGATACCCGATCCTCAATCTCGCTCGCGGCCAGAGGCACCTCCGCCAGGGCTGCGATTCGTTTTTCGACGTCCCTCCGTGCGTTGGTCGCGATTGACAAGGCGGCGCGCGCCGACCTCCGCACCCTGCCCCGTGGCTTCCGCGCTGATGTCGATTTCCTTGCGGCTGTAGTTTTCTTCGTCATGATTCCGCCCTTCTCGTGCAAGGCACCTCAGGCAAATGGCACATCGTCGTAGTCGAACCCCATGCGGGAGGCCACGTTGAGACGCCCCTGATAGTCTAGTGTGTCGCGCACGCGTGGCTGCGGACCTGGCGCGCCGGCCGTCCGCGAGCTGGCCAGCCCGCCGCCAGGAGCCGTCGGAGGCCGCGGGTCTCCGGTGATTCCATTCCATGGCCACATGGTGTCGGGTAGGCGATGGCCGACCCTGGTTGCGCCGGTACTGTCGTACGAAGCCGCCTGGGCGGGATCGAAGCGATTGTTCTGTCGTTGCCACCTTGCCCAGAGCCGGTCGACATTGCAGTGGAGCAAGAAGAACAGCGGATCTCGCGCCGCTGTCCCTATAACCCTGATTACTGAGGATCCCCCAAAGCTGGTGTGCGCCCGTCCATGCGGATTGTCTTGCATCCTCCCGCGGAAGTCCCGGTATCGAGGACCCAAGGCCAGTGTAGCCGCTTCACTTATCACGAGGGCCGGCTGCGTGGCGGTGTTGAAGCTGGGGCGACGGACGATCCCCGGGCGGCCGTCGGTCACCCAGAACTGTAGCGGGTTGGTTGGGCTGAACAAGACGGTGCCGATTGAATCGGACAGGCCCATGAACTCGCGTCTAAAGATATTCGGCGCGGGCTGGTCGAAGCGCCAGTACGGCAGTGCGACGCCAGGGTCGATGGCTTGCAACTCGCGCTCGAGATCGAGCACGTACGTCCGATGCCAGGGCAGAAACCCTGGTCCTTCGTGAGCCTCACCATCACTTCTCGCTGTGTGCATGTCACGGAAGTCCGCAAAACGCCCCATTCCCCGATCATTGAGCTCCGCGAACGCCGCCACGAGGCGATCGCGCTCTCCCGGTGTCAACCTATTGGCGTTCTTTCGGATCCGCACCATCACCGGAACCGAACCAATCAGGGTGGTGCCGGCACGGGCTTCGATCGTCACGTCTCCGTTGTTGATACTGGGTCTCCCAAACCTGCCGGCGGTGAAAAACGGCACGGGAGTGCCGTTGCGAGGAACCGGCAACGTCAGACTGCTGGAGAACGATCCTGTTGTGTCCCGGCGGAACAGGACTTGACCACCACCGGATATCGATCTCCCCGTGATTTGCACGTTGACGGTGGGCGTAGTGGCGCCCGATGGATCAGTCATGCCGACCCGGCAGGGGGATGGGGCCCATGAAACGAATCGCGCGCGAGGATCCAGGCTATTGTTGATCTGCAATTCAACAACCATATTCTGAGTCTCCCATATACTCAGATATACTCATATACTTAGATCTACTCAGACCAATTTTCTGATACTCCTAGTTGCCCGCTGTTGTCAACTCATATTCGGTCGAAATACGTAATTAGGACTCAATATGAATGACCAGCAATTTAACACATTGAATATTAATGTGTTTCTTAGGCCAGGATTTTCCACTGAGCGCTAACGTCTGACACGAAGGTAGGAACAGGGTAGTCAATCGCCTCACTTCGCCTGCCGCCGGGAAGGACCTTATGGAGATGAGATGGAAGGTCTGGTACTTGACTAAGCTTTTGGAGAAATGAGCCACCAGCTTTTGGCTCATTGTCCGGCTGGATGTTCGCTGAACGGCCGGCTGCTATCGTCGATTCCTGGCTATCGATACCGGCGGGGAGGGTGGCTCGCCGGACCGGTTGAATTCAGCGACAGCTCAGATTTTCGCTTCCTCACTTCTCCTTCAGGACCTGGAGTGTGCGATCCACCACTTGCCGCTCATCCCAGCGGGTGCGTTCGAAGGAAGCAGCGATCCGGCCTTCGGCGTCAAGGATGTACGCTTCGACGCGGTGCCGGTTCACCAGCGACTGCACGAAGTTGACCCCGAGCTGGAAGTGGGCACGGAGGGCGTCGAGCCCGTCGGGCGTCCGCAACATGCGATGGCGGGCATCCAGGCGCACCCCACGGTTCTGCCCATAGCCACGCAGCCGGTGGGGGAGATCAAACGCGGGATCGTAGGTAATCGCCGCCGTATGGATGTGATCGGCGAGCCCCCGTTCCTCCAACAGCTTCTGGACCCGCGCGAGTTTCGTGACCGTGAGCGAGCACTTCAACGGGTTGTCGCAACGTGTGTAGAAAAAGACGACGATGGAGGGGTGCCCCCGGAAGAAGTCCTTGAACGTGAGCGAAACGCCCGCATGGTCTTCAAAGACGATGGACTCAACTGGCTCGCTGCCTCGACGGGAATCGAGCAGCCACGACACCTCGTTGCCGAAGTCCCTCTGCCCCGAGCAACAGGTCTTGGGGCCGAGCTGCTCGACCTGTCCCTCGCCGCGGATCGCCTCCACGGCCTGGCCCACCTCACTCCACAATTTGCTGGGGAGCCCACCCTGTGGCGTGCGCAGCGCCTCCACCTCGTGCAGAACGCTGCGCGCGTGCGAGCCGAGCCACACCAACGTCGCGAGCAATTCACGCACCGGACTCGTGCCGGTTGGTGAGACCGCGTACTCACCGTACTGCTCAAAGGACACGGGCTCGTCGTGATAACGAATGTTGGTGATCGCGCACAGGATGAAGGGGGCCAACGCCGCGGTTGGGCTGGGGTAGGACCGCAACGCGCGCGCGGCGGCGGCCACCAGATAGGCATCCAGCCCGGTGTCGAGTTCTTCGAGCACGAAGTGGAGCGCGGAATCCGACAGGCGGGTGCGCCCGAGGGCGAGCAGGATCCACCCGCGCATGCGGACGATGGTCGCCGTCCCACGTTGGTTGTAGACCGGATGATCTTCGCGCAGCAGCTCCGTCAACTGCGCGTGTCTCTCTGGATCGGCGGCGAGCGCGTCGACGTGGGCCGCAAACTGCGATTCGGACAGCGTGCGCGTCATCGTGCCCTGCTGCATCGAATGCCCCTTTACCGATTCATGTTCTTACGAAGCCGGCTTATATTTCTTGAGGAACTGCCGCGCACTCTGCTTGAGCATCGGTGACCTCGCGCCGCTCAGCCGGTCGACCCGCTTCAGCAGCGCCTTATCTTTAGAAACTGTTTCGGCCTTGCCGAACTGGGTGAGCGCAGTGAGGCAGGTGGTTTGAATGTCGTCCTGCTCCGACGGGTCAAGCAGTGCCTTGCGCGCGTAGGCCTGCAGTTTCTCCGGTTTGAGCGCCTGCAACGCAGCGGCCGAGACCTGCCGGAGCTCAGGTGTTTCGCTTTTGTCGCGCAGAACCTTCTCCAACATCGGGACGGCGGCGGCATCCGCGGCGAGCAGGCGCAAGGCCTCTCGCTTGGCGGCGGGGTTAGGAGGATGTTTGACGATCCTCCGCGCGACCGGATAGGCCTCCGCATGCACGTCGTAACTGAGCAGTTGTAATGCCTTTTCAGGCTCCACCAACGCTTTTGCTGGGTGCTGCAACCCTTCCAAGAGTTTCTTCTGGGCAAAGCCGTCCTTCTCCCGCGCGAGGATGCCAAGCACACGCTCCCGCAGCTCCGCGTCCTGATCCGCTGCGACCTTGCGCAATGCTGCAATGTAGTCACCGCGCCACGATTCGAAGGAGGGGGCGCTGAACGTCGCCGCCTGGAGGATTTGCAACGCCTCAAGCCGCACCTCCACGCTTTCCTCTTCATCCCGGAGGAGGTTCAGGATCAACTGCAACTTCGTATCGCTCTGGCCCAGGCTCTCAGGCGCCTCCGCCAGGGCTGCGACCCGCTCGTCGATGGCCTGCCCCGCCCTGCCCACCGACTTCCGCGCCGCCTTCGATTTCTTTTTTGCTGTAGGTTTTTTCGTCATGATTCCGACCTTCTCGTACAAGGCATGTCAGACAAATGGCACATCATCATAGTCGAATCCCATGCGGGCGACAGAGTTGACGCGGCCTTGGTAATCAAGGGTATCCTGCACGCGCGGCTGGGGACCCGGCGCACTGACACTGGACGACGCGGCCATTGCGCCACCGGAGGCCGTCGGAGGACGTGGGGGGCTTGTGATCCCATTCCACGGCCACATGGTGTCGGGCAGGCGATGGCCGATGCGGGTTGCAGCGGCGCTGTCATAGGAGGCCGCCTGCGCCGGATCAAAGCGATTGTTCTGTCGTTGCCACTTCGCCCAGAGCCGATCGACATTGCAGTGGAGCAGGAAGAACAACGGATCGCGCGCCGCGGTCGGGATGCTGGAGATAGAACCGCCGAACCTCGTATGAGTTTGTCCGTGCGGGTTGCCTTCCATCGTGCGGAAGGCCGGATATTGAGTACCAAGGGCTAGTGTTTGCGCCTCGGTGCGAACGCCTGGCCCCGGTTGAGTAGCGGGGTTCCAGCCGTTGAGGGGGCGACGATTGATCCCCTGGACGCCATCGGTCGTCCAGAACTGCAGCGGGTTGGTGGCACTGAATTGGACGGTGCCGAGTGGATCGGACACGCCGAGGAAGTCGAGCGCAAAGATATTCGGCGCGGGCTGGTCGAAGCGCCAGTACGGCAGTGCGACGCTCGGGTCGATGGCTTGCAGCTCACGTTCGAGATCGAGCAGATAGGCGCGGTGCCAGGGCAGAAACCCTGGTCTTCGGTGAGCCTCCGGATCACTGACGGCCGTGTGCATGTCGCGGAAGTCCGCGAATCGCCCCAGTCCCTGGTTATTGAGCTGCGCGAACGCAGCCACGAAGCGGTCGCGCTCTTCCTGCGTCAACCGGTTGGCATTCTTTCGGATGCGCACCATCACCGGAACCGAGCCGATCAGGGTGGTGCCGATGCGAGCTTCGATCGTCACGTCTTCGTTGTTGACGCTGGGTTGTCCGAAGCGGCCGGCGGTGAAAAACCCCACGGAAATTCCGTTGATAGGAACCACCATCGTCAGACTGCTGGAGAATGATCCCGTTGTACCTCTGCGAAACACGACCGCCCCACCGCCGGGGGCCGAGTTTCCGGTGATTTGCACGGTGACAGTGGGCGTAGTGCCACCCGACGGATCAGTCACGCGGATTCGGCAGGGAGATGGGGCCCATGAAACAAATCTCGCTCCAGGACTCACGCTATCGTTAATCTCGAACTCAACGATCATCGTCTGCGTCTCCTCTCCTCAGTCGGCAAAATCCCGCAGAGCACGGTGGAACGTCGTCCCATTGTAAAATCTCGGTAAAATCTCGTGTAAAATCTCGCTTCGCGAAGCATGACGAGGTTGCTGACGTGCCGATGGGGAACATTGCGCTACCCTTGATGTCGCGCGTGGAGAATGATCTATTTTTTTAAATACTCCCAATCGCCCGGGCCTGTCAACATATATTCCGTCGAAATACTTAATTAGGAATCAATATGAATGACCGGCAATTTAAGACGTTGAATATTAATACATTTTGCGAGCTACGTTTTTTCACTGAGTGCTGCGGAATCCGTGAGTCACCCGGCTGTACGAGAGGGACGAGGACCTCTCGCTTGCGTATCAAGGAGGCCGCAAATCAAAGACCGATACCTCCTCGCCTGAATCCTGCGTGAGTAAGCGATGAAACATGGTCGCACGGCCAATTCTATGGGCCTGCGCCAGGGAGTGCGAACCCTTGCAGCCAAGGTTACCGATACGGTAGCGTTGGCTGCGATGCCTCACGGACCTCGGAAGCTTGCGATCAAGTTTGGCACCGCCACTCCGACACATTCCGGGGGCCTCTATCTTCTTCATCGATTCTTATTGCGGATCGGCTTCAAAGCCGCGCTGGTTACTCAGATTCAAGCGACTCAACCGAACAATGGCTACAGTATCGGCCAGCTGATGCCGGCGCTCCCATACCCGACGCAGTCCGAAGTGCCAACCCCCCAGTTGACGCTCTTCAAGGGTGGCAGGTATCACCATCACATCCTGGTCCCGAATCTGCCATTGCGTCCGCTCAGCCTCCGGCGCTTTTACAACAACCGTGCGGGTTCAGGATAATATCATGGAGCAGCGGGACATCCCGTCCACTGAGTGTATCGAGGCATGTCTCGCAAGGAGGTCTGTTCATGTGGCTCAAGTCGCCTGGCATCACCGGCTTCTCTCTTCTGGTGTTCTGCACGGTTATGGTTCTCCCTATGCACATCAGGGGTGAGACGCCAGGGCCCGCCCAAGTCATATCACGCTTCAACGCGGCACTGATCGAAGCCATGAGGGGCGGCAAGGAATTGGGGTTCAGCGGCCGCTACCGACTGCTTGAGCCAGTCGTGACTGGGGCCTTCTTGTCTCCATACATGGCGAGCGTCTCTGTGGGCGGACACTGGAAAACCCTCACGGAGGAGCAGCAGCGGCAGTTTGAAGAAATCTATGCTCAATGGTTGATTGCGAACTACGCGAAGAACTTTCACACATACGCAGGAGAACGCTTCGAGATCACGAAACAGTCCCAGACGGCGGGCGGCGCTGCAGTCCTGAGCAAACTTCTGAACTCTCAAGGCAAAGAAACCGAGTTCGATTACCGTCTGCGACTGACGGAGGATGCCTGGCACATTGTGGACATACGCATTTCGGGCATCAGTCAGCTTGCCAATACGCGTGCTCAATTTGTGAGCGTCCTCGATAAAAATGGTTTTGACGAGCTCGTCGCCTCGCTCAAGCGAAAGATTCGGGAGTTCTCCCGGAGCGATGGCTAATGAACCAAGGCCCACGTCACGGTTGAGCTGAATAACTCAGACAGTCTGAAGGGCCAAGACTTACACCCACCCGAATCAACCATGTCCACCGAGCCTACCCTTACTCGCACACAGCGCCTGCTGAGCGCATGGGTTCTCCTCGTTCAGCGGCATGCCGTCGCCGTTCTCGTGAGCACGGTCCTGCTGACGCTTGGGACTCTCTATTACTCCGCCGCCAATTTCAAGATGAACGCCGACATCCATGCCATGATGTCCGACAAGCTGTCCTACCGCGGATTGTACAAGAAGTTCTCCAAGGCCTTTCCACAACAGAGCGACACCGTCGTCGTTGTCATCGATGGCATCACCTCGGAACAGGCAGAGGCAGCACGGAAAGCTATCGCCGAGCAACTGAGAAAAGACCAGGCGCTTTTTTCCGACGTCTATGAACCAGGGGCCGGGGGGTTCTTTCAACAGAACGGCCTCCTGTACCTGAACACCGAAGAACTGGAGAGACTCGGAGACCGACTCTCGGCAGCCCAACCTTTTCTGGCGCTTCTCTCCAAGGACCTCAGCATCCGCGGGCTTTTCCAGGTCGCTGAAAAGGCCTTGGAGCAAGGAGATCTCGGTGAGGCCCAAGACCGTACTCTTGCCCTACTACTCGATGGGATGAACAACGCCTTCGCCAGCGCGGTTCACGGAACAGTCTACCCGATGTCGTGGGAGGGCCTGGTGTTCGGCGCAGAGCAGACCGCGAGGCAACGCCGCCAGTTCCTCATACTGAAGCCACGAGTCGCGGATGCATCCCTGTCTGCGGGAAGCGTCCACATCGAGACCGTTCGCCGGGTTGCCGGGCAGTTCGGCTACAATCAGACCGGAACCGCGCGAGTGCGGATCACGGGAGATTTTGCACTTGCTTACGAGAACCTCCTGGAAGTCCGCAATAGCACAGGAATTGCCACTGTCGCGTCGCTCCTTCTTGTGGCGCTGGTCCTTTCTGTGGGCCTCTACTTCTCATGGCGCCTCATCTTTTGCAGTCTTGTCACATTGATCACGGGGCTCATCTGGTCCACGGCATTCGCCCTTGCCACCGTGGGCAGTCTCAACATGATCTCCGTCACCTTCGCCGTCCTTTTCATCGGACTGGGCATCGACTACAGCATACAGTTCTGTCTCAGATATCGGGAACTGCTTCTGCAAAGCGGCCATCAGCAGAATAGCATCATTTCGACAGCCACCAGTGTCGGCAGAAGTCTCTTCTTCAGCGCTGCCACCACGGCACTCGGCTTCTACTCCTTCGTTCCCACTGCCTATGCAGGAGTGGCTGAACTGGGCTTCATCTCAGGGTCGAGTATGTTTATCAGCTTCTTCGGAAACATAACCCTTTTGCCCGCTTTGCTGACCGTCCTCCCCGTGAAGGAGTGTCGGCAGTGGGAGCCCTCCTGGCCGTGGCTCGTCGACCTGCCGTACAAGTACCCGCGCGGCATCGTCGCCGTCGGTGCATTGGGGGCGTTGGCCTCTCTCTTGGCCGTTCCACGAGTCTTCTTCGACTACAACACCCTCAACCTCCACGACCAGTCATCAGAGTCTGTGGCAACTATGAAGGAACTCTTCAATGACCCTAAAGGTCAGCCATGGACCATTTCGGTGCTTGCGGACAGTGAGGACAAAGCCCTTCGTCTCGCCGAGCAGCTGAAGCGCCTTCCAGAAGTCAGAACGGCCGTCACGATACATGATTTCATCCCGGACAATCAGCAGGACAAGATCCTTCTTATTTCCGATATCGCTCTTTTCATGTCACCCGAGCTCGAGCGGCCTCATGTCACGGACCCCACCTATGAGCAGAACATTCAAGCGCTTGCACGCCTAGAGCGGTCTCTCGAGAGCCATCTCAACGGACTAGGGCATTCCACCAGAGAGTCGGCCCAGAAGCTTTACGATAGCATCAAAAGATTTAGGGCCCTTCTTGAAGACAGCCGGCGCGGCTTGTCCGCCCTTGCCCTGCTCGACGAGAGTTTGACGCCCGGGCTTTCCATGCTCCTCGAAAGACTTGGGTCATCGCTGCAGCCAAGCCTGATAGAGGGACCATCCTCCCTTCCTCGAGAATTGCGGAGCCAGTACGTATCCGGGGACGACCGCTTCCGAGTTCAGGTGTTCCCGCGGGACAACATCACAAATTTGGCAAGTCTGGAAGGATTTGTCCGTGCGGTCCGGTCGGTGGCGCCGACCGCGACCGATACACCTGTGGCGGTGTACGAAGCAGGCATGGCCATAGCAGCCTCTTTCAGGGAGGCCTCGCTTTACGCGGTGATCATCATCTGCAGCTTTGTGCTCGTCGGTCTCAGAAGCAGGTCCAAGACCCTTCTGATACTCACCCCCATGGCGCTCGCCTTCCTTCTCACGGCCGCCGCATCGGTGTGGCTCGCAGTCCCGCTCAATTTCGCCAACGTCATCGTTGTGCCTCTCATTCTCGGGATCGGGGTCCACAGCGGCGTCATATTCATCGTCCGCGACTGGAAAGACCCAAAGCGGGAGGACAACCTTCTGAAGTCCAGTATGGCCCGCGCCACACTGTTCAGCAATTTGGCCACGATGATCAGTACTGCAAGCCTCGCCTTCTCTCCACACCAGGGGATTGCGAGCATCGGTATACTCTTGAGCATCTGTCTTGCGTTTCTCATTCTTTCGACGCTGCTGTTCCTCCCGTCATTGATCGTGCTTCTCAAAGTCCGGGTTGGGTAACTGGCATGAGCCGCCTGGATCAGCCGAGGACCGGCAGGTGAGGAACGGGCACAAGAGCTGTGTGGTCTGATTCACCGAGCTGTCCGCTAGGGAACACCGGCCCTAGCGAACTCCCTAGGGAAGGTGTTACAAAAGGGCCGTGATCAACGTCCGGTGTCTCAACAGTTCTCATTGATGGATAAAACTCAGGGAACAGAAGTTACCGTTCATCCTCTGGGACACACCGACATCCCTCCCACAGGCGGCGGTTGGCCAGCCCCCCCTCGACAGCGCTGGAGGGTGGGACGCTCCTTCCTCGTCCACGCCATCAACGCGCTGAGCGGCACTGTCGGTCAGGCAACATGGGCAAGCCTTGAGGAAGAGGAACTCATAAAGGCGGCAAGCCGCCGGGCCGGCCATGACGACTTTGGTGACGCATCCTTTCGAGAACCCCTCCGTCGCCTCCTTTCGTCCTTTCAGACGGAAGCACATCTTCACCCTCTGGGGCGACTGGCCGCTCGTCGCGAACTGACCATGCTCCTGGTCAACCGCTTGCGGCTGCAGGAAAATCGCAGGCGTCATCCTGGTATCGTCGAGCAGCAAATTCGACGACCGATCATCATCACGGGCCTGCCCCGCACCGGGACGACGTTTCTCCATGGCCTGCTTGCCCTTGACCCAGCCAACCGGGTTCCACGCACCTGGGAAACCCTGTATCCCAGCCCGCCGCCAGAGGCGGAGACGTACCATGTTGACCCGCGCATTGCTCTGGTTGATCGTCAGCTCCGCTGGTTCCATCGAATGGTTCAGGACGTCAACCGTGTACATCCCATCGGTGCAAGGCTTCCCGAGGAGTGTCTCGTGCTCCTTGGCCATTCGTTCATGAGCTACCTGTTCGTGGCGAGCCACCGCCTGCCGTCCTATCTTGACTGGCTTGAATCTCAGGACCTCCGCCCCTCATACGAGACGCACCGTAGATTCTTGCAGCACTTGCAGTGGCGTTGTCCGGGTGAGCGGTGGGTGTTGAAGACGCCGGCTCACATGTTCGATTTCGAGGCGATGTTCGAGACCTACCCTGATGCCTGTGTCGTGATGACACACCGCAACCCCATAGAGGTGATCGCCTCCAATGCCAGTCTGACGGCAACTCTCAAATCTGCCTTCAGCGACGAGGTTGATCCTGTTGAAGTAGGACGAGAGTGTACTCGAAGGTGGTCTGAAGGTCTCCGCAGGGCTCTGCGTTCGCGCGACCGCGGCTGCGTTCCCTCAGACCGCTTCCTCGATCTCTACTACACCGACCTAGTCGCTGACCCGGTGGCAGCTGTGGAACGAGTCTATAGACATTTTGACCTGCCCTTGCCCGACGGACTTCGGGACAAGGTTCGGGAATCTGTCAACAGGAACCCGAAGAATCGTTTCGGGACACACCGGTATAACCTCCATGACTTTGGTTTGGATCTTCAGGAGGAGGAGAAGAGGTATGCCGCCTACCGGGAACGTTTTCGCTTGTGATGTCGGCACGCGTTGTCTAGGAAGCCGTTTGCTTTTGCTGACCGTCTAGTACTACTGCGTCATCAAACTATCGTGGGTGATCTGCCTAGGCTGCACGAGACACAGGACAGAGACCAGAGCATCGATCGAGATTGAATCCGACACATCGCTTCAATCGACGACGGCACATACCGCTCAGACCGCAGTGGCAGTTCCCCGTGGTTTGAACCCGCTGGGTAGGCGAGCGGCGTGGGGGAATGAAAGCGACAAAGGGGGGAAAGCCGAGCGCGCTCGGCGGCAAGGAAGGCGAGGTCACCGTTTGTAAAGGTCGAATCACCGGACGGTTTTTCATATTCATATTTCGCCCTCCACTCCCAACTGAAATCGCAGATCTACGATCGCGTCACGAACATGCTATGTGGATACTCCAGTTCGGTCGACGTCAAAGAGATCCGCATCTTCGGCAGCGTCAAGCCTCAACCTCGAACGGTCAAGTGCTGGGCCTGTTTGAGGCTGCCGCCAAATCAGCCGAGCAATTCATGAATCGCTGTCGATTTGAGGCCCACTGGTTCGACTACCGGATAGAGAGACCACTTTTAAGGTTCTTACCTACATAAGCTCAAGACGAGACACTGCCATGCGATGCATGATCATTGTCAAAGCCACGAAGAAGTCGGGAGCCGGGGTGATGCCAAGTGAGCGGTTCTTGACAGAGATGGGCGAATACAACGAAGAATTAGTGAACGCGAGCACGATGCTCGTCGGCGAAGGGCTTCAATCGAGTTCGAAGTGCGCGCACGTGTGTTCCCCAGAAAACCGCTTGCGCCCGGAATCAACCTGACGGCAAAAGAGACGCATGCACAACGTGATAAAGGAGAACATCATGCACATTCAACCTTATCTGTTTTTCAACGGACGGGCGGAGGAGGCGCTCCATTTCTATACCCAGGCGGTCGGCACCGAAGTCACCACGCTGATGCGCTTCAAGGATAGTCCTGAAGGCTCCTCCACCAACATGACTCCGAAAAGCTGGAACGACAAAGTGATGCATGCCAATGTTCGCATCGGTGATACGCAGGTGATGGCTTCGGATGGTTGTAGCCAGGAGCCGTTGGGCTTTCACGGGTTTTCGCTCTCTCTATCCGTCCGCACGGTCGCGGAGGCTGAGAAATGCTTCAGGGCTTTGGCCGACGGAGGCAAGGTGGATATGCGGCTCAGCGAAACATTCTGGTCCCCTCGATTCGGTATGCTCACGGATCGTTTTGGCGTAGCCTGGATGATCGGCGTATTCGACGACAAGACAAAGACTACATAATTGTTTATCATCACAATCGATAACTGGGAGCAAATCAACGGAAGGCCACCACGCAGTTGAAACAATTGGCAGTCACCACATGGGCCGGGCGTTCGCGGGCGCCGGCATCGGCGCCCACGACGAAGCGGCCGACGGCTGCCCGCCGAAAGACGGTTATCGAACGAAAGGAGCCAGGCAATGAGCGCGGTTCGACTATTGGTCGGCACCCGCAAGGGTGCATTCATTCTGACATCGGACGGGAAGCGGAAACAGTGGACTGTTGACGGCCCCCGCTTCGGCGGCTGGGAGCTGTACCATCTGAAGGCCTCGCCGGCCGATCCGGATCGCCTCTATGCCTCCCAAACCAGCAGTTGGTTTGGCCAGGTGATTCAACGCTCGGACGACGGCGGCAAGACCTGGACCCCGCCCGGCACCAAACCAGAGGACCTCATGGGAGCGGACGGCACGTCGAAGGGCGAGAGCAATATGTTTCTTTATGACGGCTCTCCAGAAACCGGGCAGCCGCTCACCACGCACCAATGGTACGACGGCACGCAGCGTCCCTGGGAATTCAAGCGAGTCTGGCACCTGGAACCGTCCATGACCGACCCCGACACAGTCTATGCCGGTGTGGAGGACGCAGCGCTCTTCAAGTCCACGGACGGCGGCAAGACCTGGGTGGAACTGGCCGGACTGCGCAGCGCCAAGGGGCAGCTCTGGCAGCCGGGCGCCGGCGGCATGTGTCTGCATACCATCTTGCTGAATACCGGACAGCCGGACCGCATGTTTGTGGCGATCTCGGCCGCGGGCACGTTCCGCAGCGACGACGCGGGGCAGGCGTGGCGGCCCACCAACAAAGGATTGCGGTCGAAGTACGAGCTGCCCGATCCGGATGCGGAGGTGGGCCATTGTGTCCACAGCATCGCGCTCCATCCTGAGCGGCCACAGGTCCTGTTCATGCAAAAACATTGGGGGGTACTACGCAGCGACGACGCCGGCGAGTCGTGGCAGGAGATCAGCGGCGACCTGCCGAGCGATTTCGGGTTTCCCATCGCCGTCCATGCGCACGAGCCCGATACGGTCTATGTCGTGCCGATCACGAGCGATTCCGAACATTATCCGCCGGAGGGGAAGTTACGGGTGTACCGTAGCCGGGCAGGAGGCAATGAGTGGGAGGCGCTGACGAAAGGGCTGCCGCAAGCGCATTGCTATGTCAATATTCTCCGGGACGCGATGGCCGTCGATGAGCTCGATCCCTGCGGCATCTATTTTGGGACGACCGGGGGGCAAGTCTACGGTTCATCCAACGGCGGCGACAGTTGGGCGCCGATTGTGCGCGACTTGCCGGCGGTGCTATCGGTAGAAGTGCAGACACTCGAATAAGAAGTACTGAGGACTGAGTGCTGAGTGGCAAGACAATCCCGCGATACAGCGTTGCGAGAGACGGGAGAAGACATGATCCGCATCGTCCTTCCTCAACATTTGCAACTCTCGCGCGTGTCAGCGGCGAAGTGACTCTTGAGGTCGACGGTCCTGTGACGCAACGGTCGGTGCTCGATGCGCTTGAAGCTCGCTATCCGGTGTTGCGCGGAACCATCCTCAACCACGTAACAAAGTGGCGATGACCATTCCTCCGCTTTTTCGCATGTGAACAAGACCGATCACATGAACTACCGGATACTCCCCTCCCCGAGGCGGTCGTGGCAGAGGCAGCACCATTTGTTAAACGTCGGCGCGATGGTTGACGGGTGAAGAGTGACGTCGCACCACCCCCTTGAGCCGTCCTAGTCAATACGCCATACTAGATAACCATGGGTGCATCATTTGTATCGCCATGCGAAACGATGGAAGAACGCTATCGCACCTTGCTTGAGGTGGCGGAAGCGATTTCCGTGCATCGCGACCTTAAGGAACTCTTTCGCGACCTGGCTCAGCGACTACCTCGTGTGGTGTCATTCGAATATATTGGACTCATTCTGCATGACCCGTTGCGTAATGTGATGAGAAGTCACATTCTCGAAACGAACCAGCCCGAGCCGGTCCAGGATGGCCTTGAGCTGCCGGTGGAAGAATCCGCCTCAGCCTGGGTACTCAAACACCAGCAGCATCTGGTGATGCCATGTCTAGAGGAAGAAACCCGTTTCCCCAAAGTCGTCGCGTTCCTGCAAGGGCTGAACGTACAATCCGGTTGTTTTCTGCCGCTGACGACGGCGGTGCGCAGATTAGGAGCGATCGGATTCGGAAGTATGGCCCCGCACGCCTTCGGGGACTCAGAACTTGAATTCTTGAACCAGGTGGCCAAACTGGTCGCGGTTGCAGTTGACGATGTCTTGAACTATCAAGAAGCGCAGACGTCTCAGCAGCAACTGGCCCAGGAACGAGACCGGTTGCGGCTTCTCCTGGAGGTGACGAAATCCATTGCGTCACATCGCGACCTCGGAGAACTGTTCCACGATCTCGCCCAGCGGCTCCCCCAGGTCGTTCCATTCGATTTTATCAACGCTGTCTTGCACGAATCCGCGCGCGATATCATGCGCCTCTGGCTTCTGGTGACCTCGATACCGAGCTCGATCAGCCCCGGGATCGAAATTCCTGTCGATGAATCTCCCGGCGGATTGGTGTGGAAAACCCAACAGCCGTTAACAGTGGACGACATCGCGCAAGAGCACCGTTTCCCGAAGTTGATGGCAATGTTCCGAGAGAACGGCGTCCAGTCCTTTTGTGTGATACCACTCACGACGGCACAGCGGCGTCTAGGCGCCATGGGATTTGGAAGCTTGCAGAAGAAAGCCTACCAAGAACCCGAGATCACCTTTATGCAGCAGGTGGCAAACCAGGTAGCTGTCGCCGTAGACAATGTGCTGCACGAGGAAAGTGCCCTGTCCTCGCAGCAACAATTGGAGCATGAACGCGACCGGCAACGCCTGCTGTTGGAAGTGAACAATGCCGTGGTCGCGCATCTGGACCTCGACGCCCTCTTCGTGGCCGTCAGTACCTGCTTGAGAAAAGTGATTCAGCACGACGGGTCCAGCCTGCTGCTTTGCGACGAGGAGACCGGCGAATGGCGTATTCATGTATTGGATTTTCAGAAGAATGAAAGTTTCGTCGAGGAAGGAACCATCGAGGAGAGTCCGGAATCCCCGTCCTGCCTCGCGATTAACACGGGCAAAGCCGCGTTGTTTAGAGAACCGGACCTGAAAGAAATGGCGACCTCTTCACCTTGCGCGCAAGACCTGCTCGATCGCGGAGTGAAATCGTTCTGCTCCCTGCCGCTCCTTGCGCACAAACGCACGCTCGGCGCATTGAACGTGGGGCGACGAAGGGATGACGGCTTTACATCGGAGGACGTCGAATTGCTGAGCCAAGTCGCGCAGCAAGTTTCCATCGCGGTCGAAAACGCCTTGGCTTATAAACAAATCGCCCAGTTGAAGGACAAGTTGACGGAAGAAAAACTGTACCTTGAAGAAGAAATTCAGACGGACTACAACTTTGAGGAAATTGTCGGCGAGAGCCGTGCCCTCAAGCAGGTTCTCAGGCAAGTCCAAACGGTCGCTCCCACGGATTCCACGGTCTTGATTCTGGGTGAAACAGGCTGCGGGAAAGAGCTCGTTGCCCGCGCGCTCCACAATCTGAGCACCAGGCGGGAACGCACGTTCGTGAAACTGAATTGCGCCGCGATCCCGACGGGCCTGCTCGAAAGCGAATTGTTCGGACATGAAAAAGGGGCCTTTACCGGTGCGATTGCGACCAAGGTCGGCCGGTTTGAATTGGCTGACCGGGGAACGCTTTTTCTCGACGAGGTGGGAGAAATTCCCCTGGAACTCCAGGTCAAGCTCCTTCGGGTACTCCAGGAGCAGGAATTCGAACGGCTGGGTGGCACTCGCACGATTCGCACGAATGTGCGGGTCGTCGCAGCCACGAATCGCGACCTCGCCCAAATGGTAGAAGAACAGAAGTTTCGCAGCGATCTCTACTACCGACTCAAAGTCTTCCCGGTCACCGTCCCGCCGCTTCGGGAGCGTCGGGATGACATTCCGTTGTTGGTCCGACACTTCGCGCAGAAATTCGCCCAACGGATGAAGAAACGCGTCGAGACGATTCCAACCGAGGCCATGAAGGCGCTACAGAATTATTCCTGGCCGGGTAACGTACGTGAGCTGGAAAACTTTGTCGAGCGCGCCGTCATCCTGACGCATGGGCCGGATCTCTACGTGTCGCTGGCCGAATTGAAACCGACACCGAGCCACCTGGAGAATTCCGTGGCGATCACTCTCGAACAGGCCGAGCGCGAGCATATTCTGAGATCCCTGCGCGAGGCCAACTGGGTCATCGGCGGTTCTGCAGGCGCAGCCACCAAGCTCGGCATGAAACGGACCACGCTCCAATCCAGGATGCAGAAGCTCGGGATTGCCCGCCCTCGCTGATGCTGACCTTTCGGCAAACGCCGAGATATCGACAGATGTCTTTCGTCACAAGCGGCTCGCTCCCTCCAACTGCTTCACCCTAATTTATCTGAACTCACATATTTGTTCCGCACTTAGAGAAACACGACCTCAACGCTTGTTCCTTGGAACAATCATTGCCATGACTTAAGAACATCACAGAACACTCGCAACGCAGTTGGGCGATCTTGAGAGGCCGGTATGGATGTAACTGCTCATTTCGTGACTCAGCAGAGAGAGTTCATTGGACTGTCTGATGGCCGAACGGTCGCCGCCATTTCGAGAGGGCGGCCTGTCGATGATGACGCAGATCCGTGGCGAATCGAACGTCAAGGCGAAACGTGAGTTGGGATGGGAACCAACGTATCAGACCTGCAGGCAGGGGTTTGTCAAGGGGCTTGGCTAGGGCGTGTCATCAATTAATTTTCTCGATTCACAGAGCCATCGTGTTGTGATTTACTCCGTCCCAGACCAAAGGAGGGGTCTGCGGATGGTGAGACGGTATGGATTGCGTGATGACCAATGGGAGAAGATCGAGCATCTGCTGCCTGGTCGTGAAGAGACGGTGGGCGTGACGGCGAAGGACAACCGGCTGTTTGTGGAAGCGGTGTTGTACCGGTATCGCGCGGGGATCCCGTGGCGGGATCTGCCGGAGCGGTTCGGAGATTTCCGAGTGATCCACACACGCCATACGCGCTGGAGTCGACGCGGCGTCTGGAAGCGGGTGTTTGAACGTCTTGCTGACGATCCTGACAACGAATACGCGATGATCGATTCCACCATCGTTCGTGCCCACCAGCACAGCGCTGGTGCAAAAGGGGGCACCACGCGCAGGAAGCCATCGGACGCAGCAAGGGTGGCCTGACCACCAAAATCCACGCCACCTGTGATGCGTTGGGTAACCCAACGGGGTTTCATCTCACCCCAGGGCAGGCGCATGACCTGGAGGGCGCCGATGTCTTGCTACCCGGCATTGACGCGGATACCATCATTGCCGATAAGGCCTTTGATGCCGATGAACGGGTGATCCAGCCGCTGCAACGAGCGGGCAAGGTCGTGGTCATTCCCCCCAAAGCCAACAGAACCACCCCCCGCGAATACGATCAAGACCTCTACCGAGCCCGGCATCTGATTGAGAACTTCTTCGCCAGACTCAAGCAATTCCGCGCCATCGCCACCCGCTACGACAAACGCGCCGCCAATTTCCTCGGTGCCATCTATCTCGCTGCTTCAATGACATGGCTTAATTGATGACACGCCCTAGTATCTTTTATCATCTAAATAAGTACATTGAGAGGATGGTTCACTAACCGGAAGCTCGCCCAATAATCACCGAACCGGTGATCTTATGAAGACCAAGATTCAAAGAGATCGAAGGATACCACATATCGGATGGCCTGCCGGCATCATCGGCGGGCTGCTCCTCATCAGTGTCGGGTTGGAGTTGCTCGCGCATCAAGTGTTCGGGCAGACGGATGTGGGCACTTTGCTCTGGGCGCTCTATTTGGGTTTCTGGACATTTGCCCTGTGCACGATCGGCTTTCTGTTCCTCACCGTGCGGTGGTGGGGCGAGTGGAAACGTATGCGGATAAACAGTCTCGACATGAACCGGTTATCGTCCACTGAATCGACGAGCAGCCACTTCGAGAAATCCGAGTTGGAAACGCCTCTTCACATACTTCAGCAAGGCGAGATTCAGGTCGGTCCTGGCCGGTCATCCCGGAAGTGTGAGGATCGGAACGAAGTCGACAGTCACATGAAAGTCGCGTGAGAATGGATAGGCAGCTCAGTGAGACAAACAGCGGTCACCTTGTCCATCACATGACAACTTCTGCATCAGATTTCTGGACAGGCCCGCGATGAGATGACGGAGGTGTGTCATGAAGACTGCGAACTTGCTGTTCTCCATTCCGGTAGCTGCCGCTACACTATTCGTTTCCGGCTGTTCCATGATCATGGAACAACGCTGGGAGGGGGAACAACGTTGGGAGGCGTTTGACGCCCGGATGCGGCAAGAGATCGGCGTGAAGACGGAGGACTACTATGTGCGCGAATGGGGAAAACCGGTGCAGAAGCGACAGACCCCCGATGGCGGAGGGATCGCGACATGGGAATTTCGTGACTACGACGACGTCCTGAGCTGGAATCAGGACCTCACGTTCGGCCCTGACGGGATCTTGACGGGATTTCAACGGGATCATTGGCCGAAAGAACAGGGATGACCGGTCGTACACCAATCCGGCAACCGTCCTCTCGTTCACGCCATCGAGTCTACCTCCGACGACAGGAAACCCTTGTTCGGTCAGATCAACAACAGATGGGACGAAATCGAGCTTGCCGGTGAAGGCCGGGTAGACCCGGATGGTCGCCCACCCAGGCCCCCCACGGATCCGGACCTGCGGGATTCCCGCATGCCGGTCGGAAGACGGGATGTCTACCAGATGGCTGACCATCAATCGCTGCGAACTCATTCTTGTGTCGGTGGGAAATCAACTCACGTCTTTCTATTCCTTAGTAGCCATCTTCCCCTATTCGTAGCATAGCCTCCTGACCTCTATTCTTTCATACTCTGATTCCATGCCTGCCGGACCTCGCACACAGCGGTTGGTATCCCTCGCTGCCACCGTCGCGGTGATCAGTATTTGGTCACAAACAGGATGTCGTCCTACGCCTCGTGCAGTTATCGATCAAACTCCGATCGATACGGCCATGATGAGCGAACGGGTGCCGCAGGGTGTTCGGCGCTTAGCCGTCTGGTATCCTCGCGCGTCCGAGCAAGAGATGACGTACGGGTACAGCAGGCTCGAGCAAGCGACATTTCAACTCAAAAAACAGCGGTCGTGGATCAAGATCGTCGAACGGCGCGACATCGACCGATTGACGAACGAGCAGCGCTGGCAACTCTCAGGACGCGTCGAAGATGACAGTGTGGTGCGAATCGGCAAGTGGCTTGGTGCAGATAGCCTGGTGCTCTTCCGGATCGAAGGACCCACCATGAGAGAGCGGATGCTCGCGCGCTTTTACGGGAGGATGCCGCCGTTCGTGGTATCGAGTAAGATCATCTCAGTGGAAAGCGGCGAAGTGCTGTACCACGACATCGTCTCTGCCATGGCGGTTCCCCAATCCGGCGAGTGGGGCGATTACGCCAGCGACTACGAATTGCAACCAGCGATGCGCACGGCTCTCGACCATGCGTTGTCCGTCGCGATCGTGCATCTCCACCAATCGTTTCGGTAAACAATACGAAGGAAACCGCTTCACTTCTGAGTTCCCACCAACGAATGGTTCAATTCTCACGTTCTACCTTAGAACCACTCGGATGGGCGCTGGCCATCAGGGTGTTGGTGCAGCGCGCAGTGCAGAGTCATGGCTTGGTCATCGACAGTCCAGTCATCCGTTCGATGCCGGCTGGACTTCGGCGGATTCTCGAATTGCGACGCACCAGCCGAAGCAGCGATGAGCCGCAGGATATGTCTTTCCTGAGTCGTAGTGGCCAGCGCCGTGATATACGCAGTGGGGACCAAGACAACCCCATCGTGCTACCGAGCCGGAGGGCTCTAAAAATCCGACATTGTTCCATCCGCAACTTGCTCTACTGGTAAATAGGTTCTACCAGATTGGCGGGTCTTGGTCGGATTTCTTCTCTCAGCCACCAACGTAAGAACCGTGGCATTGGTTGAGACCTTAAGCTGACCATTGGTAGCATAGCTCGCTTGTTTGTTGATCGGGGAGGTGAGCTATGGCGGAAAGACTGACGGAAGCCCACTGTTGGGCTCTGTTCGAGCGCCTGTTTCCAAATGGCCTCGCCGATCGCACCTTAGTTGAAGAGCTGGCGCCCGAGGGGTGGGATCGGTCTCCATTGCTGCTCGTCTACCATCCTACAGCGGAGCAGGTCTATGAGGAAACGTTGAAGATCCGGGAGAATCTCAGGAGCCTTCTCAAGAAGGAACCTGTATCGTCCAAAGAGGAACCGCCGCTCACCCTGGATGCAGTCAGGCGCGATATGATCCACTGTGCGCCCAATCCCGTGGAGGAATGTGCCGACTTACTGGGATGCTGTCTGTGGGATGTGTTCGCCGACAACCATGACGTTGTGACTGCTGATGGAATGCTCGTTGATTTGGGCTCATTTCGCTCCGCCGCCGGTTTCATCGCGAACTTCCGTCACCGTCGCAACTCCACTCAAGAAGGCTTTGGCACTCGCGGTGATTACATCGAGTTCTATATGGGCACCACGATGGTCCGACATCGTGCGGACCTAACACCGGTGTATGAACTGATTTTCCGGCGTATGCGCCAAATCGGACTGAGCTGGCGGTATACGCACCCGCGTCTGTATGCCATCGATCTCAGCTCCCTGCCTGACCTAGCAGAAGATGATGCTCCCGAAGCCCTCCGCTACGATCCCACAGAGAGTTTCTGGCGTGAACGGCAGCTTGCGGAACGCCAGACGGAGCTAGCCGAGTTTCGGCAGAGGCTGGATGAAGCGTACCACGCCTCCATTCAGAACGCCTGTGATGGGCCACCACCCGCCACGGTGCGCGCGTACCAGCGGGTGCACGGCCGCGACCCCGACGGGTGGCCTCCAACAGTCGAGGATCAGGAATGACGGCAATCAGTTGGAGAAGGGGAAGCTGAAGTTTGATCAATCAAGAACAAAGATTCCTCTTTTCGTGTGTTCGAACGGCAGATTGCATTTTCTGTTCGATCAGGCTATACCAGCATCCCATGAACGACCCGCAGGTTGAGGAGATCAAGCGATATTTTTGAGTGGTCGCCGAATCCCTCCGCAGCGACATCCGCCAAGTTGCAGAAGGTCATTTGGGGATTGGGCGTGAGCTCTGGGAGAGTCGCAACGAATATAGATTCCCCCGCCTTTACAGGCGGGGTTCTCTCAGAATTCAAGCTGCGCTTGTCCCGCGTCTTCCTTCCCTTGTCGGGCTACGTACCGCCTGATGATCTCTTCGGTAATCCCGACCGTGGACACAAAGTAGCCGGTTGACCAGATACCGCCGCGATCCCAGTACACCTTGTCCAAGAACTGAAACTTCTCCCGCAACGCCCGGCTGGTGTTCTTCTTGATCGTTTCCACCGCAAAACTCACGCTGTATTTCGGCGGGATCACCATGTGCACATGCACATGATCCTTGTCGATCCCGATCTCCGTGAACTGCCAGTCGAGATAGTACTTCCGTACCTCCAGCAGCTTGACCCGCAAGTACTTGGCAACGCCCTCGACAAGGATCTTGCGGCGGTATCTGGTCACCCACACAATACATCCCATGGCAACCTCCTTGATGTAGGTGGAGAAGAGCCGGCGACTCATGCATGCCGCCAACTCTATACTCCACAAGAGGAGCCTTCGAGATGATTATCGGGAGTCTTTTTTAAGAGACCTCGGCAGCAGCCCGTTCATACGAAGAAGCAGGCCAGCGGATAGGCGTCGATTTGCTGTACGAGGTCACTGAGACGAGCGCTCGACGATTGTCCGGGATACTCGTGCCATTTCAGATCGGACGGCTGCCAGTAGAGCGCGCATTTTATCCGCCGACCAAATGAACTTGAGCTTGGCCACCAGCCAGTCGGTCCACTCATTGAGCGCATTTCGCTTGCGCCTGAGCGCGAAGGCGTTGCGCGACTTCATGAATGTAGTCAGCATCGGACAACGCCACCCCTAACATGACACTTGCGGCGGAGCGTTCGTCGTCATCCACAGCAAAGTCACCGATCGTACTGAGATCGGTAACCAGGGCTTCTGGATGGCCAAGCGCAGTCAGTACACGCTCGACGTACGGCTCCAATGTCTCCACCAACACCGTGGGCGCAAGCTCGATGCGTCCACCCATCGACGCCTGGCAGGTACATGCCGTCTTCCTGCAATCGATACAATCGAAATTCGGGATGTTGTGAATCTGACAGGCGTGACCCATCTGGATTCGCGGGCTATCCGGCAGCAGCGATGGCTTGTTCTGCTTCGTGGGGCAATTCCAGTTTGACAAAGTAGGAAGCGGGATAGAGGTAATCGTCACCTGATTCATCGATCACGCGCAGGTATCCGTCTTTTTCCGCTTTGGGGTCCACAAGCACGCGATACACCTTGCGCTTCTCAAGATCATCACAATCGTCGTTCTTCACACAGAGGACAAATCGGCGTTCGGTTTGTTTTCGTCGCAAGATAGTTCCCTCAATCCAAGAATCGCTTGATCTTCATCTTCTTCCGTCCGATACCGTGTGCCTCGTACCAGTGTACTTCGGCCAGTCTGGTCATTCCGTCTGCTAGTCGAATTCGCGCTCTGCCTTTCAGCTTCCTCCACCGCGCGGGGCCAAACCGCCGCCGGAGCCGCATGATGTCCCTGATTCTACCACCGACGGCAATCGTTTCAATATCCTCAATCTCGCCAACGATCCTGAAATACACGAGTCTATTGTAGGTTCAATCAGATCAGGAAGCAATTTCTCAGACAGCGCCCGGAACCTCTCCTCTGCTCCTCTCTCGCCAACAGACTTGTTCCGTACCAATGTCTACAGCATCTACATCGCCGGCTATCCATCGCTTTATCGTGATTAACATCACCGGATAGGACCCCTGACTTTCTTCGTGAAAAGTAGTCGTTACCGGCGCATTTCAAATGAAAAGGCCCGCTGATCTTTCAATCAACGAGCCATTGATGTAACCCGGCAATAGCGACAGGACTACTCTTTGCCGTCATGCCTTCTTCATGTTACTGACTATGCCAAAACCGCTACCCCCTTTTCTTTGAGCTCTTGATACATCGCATCCGGTGCTAGATCAATCTGCCCCGGCCAGGCAACAGCGCCGTGGTCTAGGTACACTTGTTTGAAGAAAGCTGGGTCGTTCAACGGCGTAAAGACACCGGTGAGATTCTCTGGAGTAAAACGGACTTCGCCAGTTAGCCCATCGGCAAATCGGACGAATAGGCTCACATCCTCCAAGGATTTCACCTCGACCACATCCCAGTACATTCCTAACCTGCCCTCTTCATCTCACTCGCCAACATGTCATTAATGAGCGACTGGTAGGGCACCTGCCGCTTGGCTGCAATCGCCTTGAGCCAGCGAAGCACTTTGGGGTCGAGCCGAATCGCGATCAGTTGCCTCGGTTCATCGCCCAGCGGCGGTCGTCCAATACGGCGCATAGTGGCCAATTGCTCGTCAGACAACGGGGGAATGTCTGAATAGTCAATCTTGCGCTTCCCGGTAACGCTTTTTTTCTTTCCGATTCGCCAATCGCGCACTGATGATTCGGATATTCTTTTCATGGCCATGGCTCCTTACCGTATACACGATGACGAGGGGCCTTCCTGTTGCCGATCGAGCGAGCCGATATCGCCGTGCCTCGGTGATCGAATGCTCAAGATCCTCGCCGTCGATCCCTGCACGATCAAAGAAGGCCGTCGCACCTTCCTCAAACGAGACACCATGTCTTGCCTCATTGCTCGCTGCTTTCTTCTCATCCCACTCAAACACCCATTATGTATATACTACAATAGGCTTGTCCTCAACGAGGTTACTCCACGTGCTTGTAACCCGGCAGAGGTCCAAACCGCACTTCGTGCATACCGGCGACTCTTTATCGTTCTATCGTGATTGATGTCGCCGGATAAACCCCATCGACTTTCTTCCGGACGCTGCTACGGGTTACACAAAATAAGAAAGCCTGCTGGCTTTCACCAGCAGGCTTTCTGTTTGTAACCCGGCAGCGTCCTACTTTCCCACTGCCTCGCGGCAGCAGTAGCATCGGCCTTGGAGGGCTTAACTTCCGTGTTCGGTATGGGAACGGGTGGGGCCCCTCCGGTATGGCCACCGGGAACAGCGCGAAGCGCAAATCTCAAACACTAAATTCAAAATAACAAATCGACAGTGCCAAATCCAAAAATTAAAGTTTTGAATTTCGATACTTGGATATTGGAATTTCCGGTTCGTGTGGTTCGCCAAGCGAAC